>JALNYO010000017.1 GCA_023229765.1 Syntrophales bacterium
AGTGGCCGCATGGGAAAGAGACCGAAATAACAGTGCCAGAAAAATTAACTGGCAATTTACGACCTCCGATGCTCGGATCAAGCTGAAGCGTCTCTATCCGAAGTTATAGGCGTTACATGGTACTAGGTGTAAAAATAGGGGGCGAGGGTCCTTGGAATAAGAACGCAGCTGAGAGGAAAGCAGGACTCCCCAAGGTTGTTCCTGAGAAATACCTTCGTCCTGCTGACCCCAACATCGATTGGCCAATGTATAGAGAGATGCTTTTCAAACAGGGTGTTAAAGATCCGCCGTTCGAAAAGAACCCGTACTATTGCGTATACGGGAATACAACAGAAGTACCCTAAGTGTCCCATATTCGGACACGGTAAGCGAACGGGGAGATAGGGAACAGATTGTTCAGGGTACATGGATAATACTTTTATATTTGGAATAATTGGGGGACATAATACAGATTACGGCAGGTCAATTATGAGTGGAAATTGACAGGTTGCCAGACATAACACATTTGTAGAGTTTCTGCTCTACACCACGCCAAACGGCAGGGTGAAGGTGAAGATTAAAACCAGTGTATTATTGTGGATGAAAACAAAATAGAGGGGGGATGGAAGATGTCAGTCCTGGAAAAGATTAAGATTTTAGAAAGATATGTTGCCATTGATCCGTCCATGATCGATCCGGTCATGGAAATGGCCATCGATAAGCTATTGAAGAGGGAGACCACGCGCATCGGCGACATCCATCTGCGAATCAACGGCCAGATTGCCGATTTCGAAGCAAAATACAAAATGAGTTCGGAAGATTTCCAAAGTCGCTATGATTCGGGATCTATCGGCGATGACATGGATTTCATTGAGTGGGCGGCAACCCTGGAGATGCGGCAGAAAATTAAATAAGGGATGGAGGAATTGGCCCGGGTTAGTACAAGGGAGGCAATGATGGAGAAAGAAATATTAAGAAAAGTGAAAGAAGCGGTCCGAGCAATTGAACCGGATGCAGAAATTTACCTGTACGGTTCACGGTCGCGTCGTGATGCAAGGAGCGATTCGGACTGGGATTTCCTTGTTCTTGTTGATGGCCTGGTTGACACTCCCCGGACTGACCGCATCAGGCACGCTATCTATGAAATCGAATGGGAAACCGGCGAGGTACTGAGTTCCATTGTGAGAAACCGCGTGGATTGGCACGGTTCCAGGTATCAATTCATTCCTCTGCGGGTCAATATCGAACGTGAGGGATTGCTGATATGAACGATTCTCAAAATGAGCTTATTCGATATCGTCTTGCCAGAGCTGAAGAAACATTGGATGAGGCGCGTCTTCTTGCTCAAGGATATCACTGGAATGCTGCGGTAAATCGTCTTTATTATGCATGTTTTTACGCAGTCCTGGCATTGCTCTCCCAAAGCGATCTATCATCTTCGAAACATTCAGGGGTCAGATCATTATTCACTGTTCATTTCGTCAAAACAGGCAAATTGCCGAAAGAAATGGCCCGGACCTACAATGATCTCTTTGAACGTCGTCAAGAGGGCGATTATGACGACTATGTTATTTTCAGCGCCGAAGATGTTCAGTCATGGATCGGCACGGCGGAGTCGTTTGTCAAGGTTATCAAAGGGTTGATCCATGAAAATTCGACAGAAAATGCAAATGACAGGCAATAAAAATAATCGGGTGACATAATACAGATTTTTGCAGGTCAATTATGAGAAAAAACAAACAGATTGCCACTGATCCGTCCATGATCGATCCGGTTATGGAAATGGCCATTGATAAGCTATTGAAGAGGGAGACCACGCGCATCGGCGACATGCATCTGCGAATCAACGGCCAGATTGCCGCTTTCGAAGCAAAATATTAAATGAGCTCGGAAGATTTCCAAAATCGCTATGATTCGGGTTCTATCGGCGATGACATGGATTTCATTGAGTGGGCGGCAACCCTGGAGATGCGGGAGAAAATTCAACGCCATCCTTCCATGATCCATAGAGGTTGATCACGTGAATGAAAATATCAAACAGTATTTTGATCTTACAACACTGCCGCCGAACAAACACAAGCTGGTCGTCGCTTGGATCGAAATTCATCAAGAAAATTTGCTTGCCGACTGGAACTTGGCTGTAAACGGCAAGAACCCTTTTCCAATCAAAGGACTTGATCAATGAGAATAGTAGAAATTTCTCCACAACCCAATTGGGTATTGTCCATCGTTGCAGACGATGGTCGCATTGGCAATTTTGATGTCAGTCCCTATCTGGAGTATGAGGCGTTTGAAACTCTTCAAGATCACACCGAATTTCTGAAGGTTTTCAATGGCGGATACTTTGTTGAATGGGATTGTGGTGCTGATTTATCAGCCGATACCATTGAGGCTCGATGGCAGGTAGTTGACAAAGCAGCCCCCCAGACAACTGCCTAACAACCGCATAAGGCCACCGGGTAATACAACCAAGGAAGAAAATGGTTTGTGGGCGGAAAATGTTTTTCCAATCCTCACTTTCGGGCGTAATAGTTGATCAGGCATCCGGTAAGCAGGATCTCCCGCTCCTCGTTATTCAGCCGGCCGACGGTCAGCGTTATCGGAATCACCGTGCCGTCTTTCTTCAGGAGTGATGCTTTTAACATATCGGAACTGTTTTTAATTTCCTCACGCACGGCAGGGAGAAAAATCATATCCCCAACAGTCGTTTTTATGCCGCTTCCTGCCTCGGTTTGAAACGGCAGCATCCCCCAGTTGATAAGATTGCTTCTGTACCTTTTGGTGGCGTATTCGTCAGCCACGTTTGCCCAGCCGCCCAGAACCCTCTGGGAGGAGGCGGCCTGTTCCCGCGCGGAGCCGTCGCCGGGTTTCCGGGCAAAAACAAGGCTTCCCAAGCCTGTAACCCGGAGAAAGTCATCCATCTTCGCGCCGGGGATTAAAGCCGTGAGCCACGGCTTTACCGCTTCCGCCAGCTCTTCCGGCATTACACCGTCTTCCAGAAAGACCAGTCTTTTGTCTTCAAGCGCCTTCACCTCAAGTGCGCGCCTTACATAGCCGGGATCCTTTCTCGACAAGGTAAAGGAGGCAAGTTTTAGCGGGTTGGAGCGATAGGATGATGTTTCCCCGGAGGGAATCAGTTCGTCCGTTGTCGTTACCGGATCATTTATTACCGCGGCGACCTGCAGCAGAAGATTTTCGGGAAGGGCGGACATTTTTGGCCAATCGATGATATTGGGGCCAAAGCGGAGCTCGGAATCAGCCATTGGCAGGCCGAAACCCCGGTAAACCCTGTTTTTATAGACGTCCGCGACGAAATTGTATTTGCGTCTGTGAATATCGAAGTTTAATTCATCGGCGCCGGTAAGGACGCCGCCGCTCAGCGCTGTCGCCGTGATCGAACGGGCGTCCATCAAGGCGACGGAGGCCACCTGGCCGTCCTGCGGGTGAGAACCTTCCCGGTAGGGAAAATTCCGCGTTACGTGGCGAATGCTTAGCCCCCCGTTGGACGGAACATCCCCGGCGCCGAAGCAGGGGCCACAAAAGGCCGTTCTCATCGTGGCGCCGCTTTTCAGTATATTATCCACCAGCCCCTTGCGGGTGAGTTCGAGCAGGATAGGCTGACTGGCCGGATAGAAACTCAGCGAAAACTCGCCATTGCCAATTGACCGGTTTTTCAGCAGGTCGGCAGCCCAGGCGATGTTCTCGAAGCTTCCGCCCGCGCATCCGCCGATAACCCCTTGTTCAACCTTCAGCTTTCCATCAATTATCTTGTCCAGCAGGCGGTAAGACAGGGCGGGATTTTCTAACTGCTGTTGGGCGGTTTTTTCCGTTTCCCGCAGGATGTCGGAGAGATTCTCCTTTAATTCCCTAATTGTGTAGGCGTTGCTGGGATGAAAGGGCAGGGCGATCATCGGCTCGACGGCGGCAAGATCGACGCTGATCAGGCTGTCGTAATAGGCAACCTCGCCCGGCTCAAGCTTCTTGTATTCCTCGGGGCGGCCATGCATCCGAAAATAAGCGGCCACCTTTTCGTCGGTGCTCCAGATGGTGGAAAGACAGGTTGTTTCCGTGGTCATGACGTCTATGCCGTTGCGGAAATCAATGGAAAGATTCTTGATGCCGGGGCCGACGAATTCCATAATCCGGTTATTAACAAAACCATTTTTGAAGACGGCCCTGATAATCGCCAGCGCTACGTCCTGCGGCCCTACCCCCGGCCGAACCTTTCCCTTGAGCAGTACGGCGACCACCTTCGGCATGGCGATGTTGTATGTCTGGTTCAGAAGCTGCTTCACCAGTTCCGGGCCGCCTTCGCCAATTCCCATTGTTCCGAGCGCCCCGTATCTGGTGTGGCTGTCCGAACAGAGGATCATCCTGCCGCAGCCGGCCAGTTGCTCCCGGACGTACTGGTGGATGACCGCCTGGTGGGGAGGGATGAAAGAACCGCCGTATCTCCTGGCGGCGGAAAGGCCGAAGATGTGGTCGTCTTCATTTATCGTTCCGCCGACGGCACAGAGGCTGTTGTGACAGTTCGTAAGCGCGTAGGGCACAGGAAAGCTTGTCAGCCCGCTGGCCCGGGCGGTCTGGATTATGCCCACATAGGTGATGTCATGGGAGGCCATCGCGTCAAAGCGTATTTTTAGATTATTTTGTTCCTTCGCCTGATTATGACTAAGGAGTATGCCATAGGATATCGTTTTTTTCAGGGCTTCTTCCCGGGCGAGCGATGATGTCTCCCCCTGAATTGGATGACCCATTCCCTTTATATCTTCAGCAGTTATCCAATCTTTATAAGGTATTGCATGAGTGCCGTTTATCAGCAGCACCCCCTGATTCTGCATTAACTCAACCATTGTTGATCCTTTCCTCAAAACAGTATTATTATGCGCATTTAAAATGAGCTTGTTTTTCACGGCGGCGGAGTATAAGGTCTGACAGTTTTCGTGTCAAGAAAAAGGGGAAACAGATTAGCGCATGGATATTGCGGGTGAGGGTATTTTATGGCGGTGGAAATAGAGCGAAAATTTTTGTTGATAAACGATGAATGGAAAAAGCTCGCTGCGGGAACAAGTTACCGTCAAGGCTACCTGTGCAGCGACAACAAACGGACGGTTCGTGTAAGAACCGCCGGTGGCCGGGGATATCTGACAGTGAAGGGAAAAACAGTCGGGACGGCCAGGGCCGAATACGAATACGAGATCGCGCTTGCCGATGCCGATGAAATGCTGGAAAACCTCTGCGACAAGCCGCTCATTGAGAAGCGGCGCTATAAGATTCCGTTTGAAAACCACATTTGGGAGGTGGATGAATTTTTCGGGGAAAATGAAGGGCTGATTTTAGCAGAAATCGAACTGAAAAGAGAGGATGAGGCGTTTTTGAAACCAACCTGGATTGGGCAGGAGGTTACCGGCGATCATCGCTATTATAACGCCAGTCTGAGCAGATATCCATTCAGCAGATGGCAGCCGTAAACTTTTAAAA
The DNA here is from genome assembly GCA_023229765.1 of Syntrophales bacterium. Classification (NCBI taxonomy): domain Bacteria; kingdom Pseudomonadati; phylum Thermodesulfobacteriota; class Syntrophia; order Syntrophales; species Syntrophales bacterium. The sequence continues at coordinate 5,461 of JALNYO010000017.1, forward strand.
TTCAGGAGGAGAAAATGGACAATCGGGTATCGGAATCAAATAAATTAATTAACGGTTATACCTTGGAATTGCTGGAGCCCGGCTGCAGTCCGGGAGCGGATGAGTGGACCGCCAAAGCCCATCTCGACGACGATATTTCCGCTTTATTTCCCTATCTGAACGCCAAATTCACCAAAGCCCGTTATTATCCTGATTCCCAGGCCATTGTCTTTGATTATGAAACCAGAAAATGCTCGTTAAGGGCTCAACTGATTTTGGCCGCCTCTTTTGGCGACAGGACAGAAGCCACTGAATTCATGGAATATCTGATTAAAATGATGAATGATCTTTGGCAAAACAGAAGCCAGATCGAACCAAGCTATGATAAGAGAGAACCCCCCCGCGCTATGGACATCTTAAAACTTCTGCCGAGGACAAATTGCAAGGAGTGCGGCTCTTTAACCTGCATGGCGTTTGCCAATCAACTCAGGGAAGGCAACGAGGATGTGTCAAAATGCACGCAATTATCCGACGAAAACCGTAAAAAGTTGCTGATCCTTCTGAAAATTGTTTAGATTCAAAAAAACTCTTCCCCTGTTTACAGGGAGTGATTGGGACTCATTGCCGGGGCGCAGGCCGAGCAAATTGCTGTAAAGCCGAGGGGAAGATCAAAATTCGCTTTTCAGGCGTTTTGTTAAATATTTTTTGAAATCATCGTAGGCCGCGGATAAAGGCGTCGGCTCTCCGGTTCTTTTGTCAACGTCCTTCATGCTCTGGGGAAGCTCGGGAACAATGCCCAGCAGTTTTTCTATTTCATCGGGGAATTTCGCCGGATGGGCAGTCTCCAGGCTTACGCACAGAGGTTTGTCGCCGTACATCTCGAGATATATCTCCAAGCCGCGCCAGCCTACGGCGCCGTGCGGTTCGAGAACCACTTTATACTGGTCATAAACCCTTTTAATGGTCTTTCTGGTTTCCCGATCGGAGATGCTGACCGAATAGATGTTTTTTCTCATTTCCTCCACGTTCGGAAGGCGATGCACAATGCCGTTTCGATCCACGGTTCCTCCGTACAACTCAAAAAAACGGGCAAGATTGCTGGGATGGCCGACATTCATTGCGTTTGAGATGCAGGCAAGTGAAGGTGATACCTTTTCATAAACGCCCGTGTCCAAAAACCGGGGAAATTCGTCATTTTCGTTGGTTGGCATAACCAGTTTTTCGACAGGAAGACCCATCCGCCGTGCAAACTCACAGCCAAGGGCGTTGCCGAAGTTGCCAGAAGGCACGGAGAAAACCGCCGGTTCCCCCTCGCGTGAAAGCTGTGCCCACGCCCAGACGTAATAGACGATCTGAGGAAGTATCCTGCCGAAGTTTATGGAGTTTGCAGAGGTAAGATGGAATGATTCCAGGTCAGGATCGGAGAAGGCCTGTTTTACAAGATTCTGGCAGTCGTCGAATTTCCCATCCATGGACAGCGCCCTGACATTGCTGCCGATCGTGTCCAACTGCCTTTTTTGTCGGCCGCTGACCTCATTGCGCGGATAGAGAATAGTGACATCTATTCCCGCAACTCCCTTAAAAGCCTCGCCCACAGCGCTTCCCGTATCTCCGGACGTGGCGACCAGAACGTTCAGTATTTTGCCGGGATCGCGCATGGAACTCATCAGGCGGGCCATCATCCGGGCGGCAAAGTCCTTGAAGGAGGCAGTCGGCCCCTGATCGAGGCGCATGACGTATTTACGGGCGAAGACGTTTTCCAGGGGAAGCGGGTAGTTATAGGATTCATCGATTATCCGGCGCAGCCTTTCTTCACTGATTTCCTGGGAAAGGAAGGCCTGCGCTACAAGCATGGCCGCCTCCGGGTAGGGCTTTCCTTTCAGATTCCTGAACTGCTCAAGCGGAACCGAGGGAATAAGCTCCGGCATAAAGAGCCCCTGATCGGGGGCCTGTCCCATCAGCAGCGCCTCCCGGAAGGAAACTGTCCCCTTGAACGGGACAATCCCCGGTTGATTGTCAAGATTTCGGTTGGTGCTGTAGTAACTCAAAGCCTCCGGCATAAAAAACCTCAAGATAAAAGTTAAGAATCAAAAAAACTCCAGGGCAGTTTTTTGAAGTATGGAAAAACCGTTATCAGAATTCAAAGTCAACTTTTACTGAATCTCTGAATGTAATCGTTTTATTGAGACCATAATATTGTCGGACATGGTTATCGGACGGCCGACCACGATGTAATCGGCGTCTATCTGGACAGCCTCCTTCACAGTGGCAATGCGCACCTGATCATGGCGATCCTGATACCAGGAGGGTCTGATTCCCGTGCAGATCTTCTTTATGGGATTATCCCGCACAAACGCCATGTCTCTGACGGAACCGACTATGTATTCGTACTTGTTCATCAGGGCAATATCGGAGAACTCTCTGACGATATTTTCGTGCGTCTTATCGTAAATCCACCTTATTTCGAGATCGGTAAACGACGTTAATGCGGTAACGCCCGCCAAGTAATGGAGGATGCCTTTGTTTTCCGGCCGGAAGTTTGAGGAACAATGGATGGTGATAATATCAGCGCCCGCCAGGACAAGCTTGTTTATGCTGTTTTCCATTGTCGAGGGGATGTCATGAAGTTTGACATCGGCCATGGTTGCCAGTTTAAAATCATTTTTGAGCGAGGCGATGATCTTCGCAGCATCACCGCTGTAGAGCATGTCGTTTATTTTGACTCCCCAGATCATTCCAGCTTCACGCGCTTCAGCCAAAAGCGAGAGGATGCCCTTATTCCTTGCCTGTTCAAAGCCTATATTATCCATGGCCACAATTAGTTTTGTCATAGCAGAACCCTCCTCATTTTTTAACATTGACGCCGCAAGGCAAATGTCATCACCGTTTAAGTTTACGAAAGGGACGAATATAAACCCCGAACTTGTAAAACGCCGCTTACTATAGTAGCGGCTTTGCCGCATGTCAAACAAAAAAACCGCCCGCTAACAACACGCGCTTGCGGGTAGCGGTCATTTATGTTTTAATCGCCTTAAAATGTTTATGGCTGATAAGAATAACAGATGCAATTAATCGGGGAGAAAACTGATGGACAAACCACAAAAGGGGGAAAAGACCAGTTGGAAACCGGGCAACGTCCTTTACCCGGCGCCGCCGGTTCTGGTAAGCTGCGGAGGGTTTCGGGACTGGAAAGAGAACCTGATAACCATCGCCTGGGCAGGCAATGTCTGCAGCGATCCGCCCATGCTGTCGATTTCCGTTCGTCCCGAAAGATACTCCTATGAGATTATCCGCACTACCGGCGAATTTGTGGTCAATGTGCCCTCATTGAAACTTGCCAGGGCGGTGGACTGGTGCGGCGTTGTTTCCGGGCGGGACGAAGACAAGTTTGCCGGCGCCGGGTTAACGTCCCAACGGGCGCTGAAGGTACGGGCGCCGATAGTCAGCGAATGTCCGATCAACATCGAATGTATCGTAAAGAAATCGATGGAGCTTGGTTCGCATACGCTGTTCATAGCAGAGGTGGTCGCCGTCCAGGTTTCAGCCGGCCTGATTGACGGAAAGGGTAAGTTTCATATAGAGAAAAGCGGTCTGTTGTCCTTTGTTCATGGCCAGTATTTTGCGCTGGGGCGTCGTCTGGGCGGCTTTGGCTTTTCCGTGCGCAAAGGCAGTCGTAAAGCCAAAACATGAAATCTGTTTAGCCAATTGCAAAACCATTTGTCATTCCCGAAAGCGAAGCTTAATGTTCATAATATGGTTTTTCAAGCAGTTAGAACCAGATTCCCGCTCAGAATCGTTGCGGGAATGACAAGAATGGAGAGTTTTGCAATTACCTCTATTGATGTAGCAGTTACTTGATATTTTCCATTGTCAGGTAGGGTTTGTCCGGCCCCTGCCATATTATCAGCGGGTCAGAAGGACGGGGATGTCGCTTTTCCGGATAATCAAAGAGGTTATTGATCCCAGCACCAGTTCCCTTAGCATGTTGTGTCCGTATGCGCCCATGACCAGCAAATCCGCTGTTCCTTCGCCAGTGAATTTGAGTAGTTCCATCTCCTCGTTTCCCGTAAGGACCGTGGTTTTTTTCTGAATTGCGAAAGGCGACAGATAATCCGCTGCTTTTTGGGCGGTTTCCTCTCCCCATTTATGATCATTGGCGATGATGATTACCGTCAGAGGCCATTCGGTCAACTTCGCCAATTCCGCCGCCAGATTCAGGGCCTTCCGGGCAGGGGCGCTGCCGTCATAGGCTATGGCCATGCTGTGTATTTCACGGTATTGTCCAGGCGTTACAAAAACCGGTTTTCCGGAACGTCGGACTACGGATTGAGTGGTGGAGCCGAGGAGCGCCCCGTCGTCAATATGAAAATGCTCCCCGCGCTGGGCGAGAAGTATCCAGTCGCAACGGCTCTGACCTTCCGCAATGATGACGTCGTCGATTATCCCGGTTATTTTTTTTGTCCGGGGATTAATTCCCCTCGCCGCGCACTGTTTCCGGAACTCCTCGATGATTGTTTCGGCACTGGCATTAAGGCTGTTTTCAATGGCGGGGATAAACTCTTCGTAGGATGGTATTCCGGAACCGGATACATCCGTAAAAACAGGCCCATGAAGAAGTCTCAGGTCTATGACATGCAGGCCCGTCAGGTTGGCTTTTAGCTTTTCGGCAAGATAGATGCCATACGAAACGGCAACCCTGGCGTGTCCGGAACCGTCAATCGGTATCAGTATATCCTGGATAATCATAGCGGCCTCCTTTGGGGGTAAACTTCGAATTTTTTCCATCATAACACAATTTCAGATTTTGTAAATATCATGCTTGCATTTCGATACTTTTCACTTGACAGTAAAAAGACTTGGTGAAATGAAACAAAAAAAGTGGCAGGGTTGCGACCAGTCTCACCTTGTTGATTATCTCTCTGCCTCAAAGCTTCTTTTCAGGGAAACTATCGTTAAATGAACAGGAAAAAAGGCAAGGATTTACAAGGGAATGTATGGTCTGAACCTATTGGTTTGACCGTGCCTGATTTTGTTGATCTTCTTCCCGATGCCTCATTCATGATCGACTGCGACGGCAAGGTAATTCTCTGGAACCATGCGATGGAAGAGATGACCGGCGTTGCGGCTACGGAGATGCTGGGTCGCGGGAATTACGAATATGCCCTCCCTTTTTATGCCTCAAGACGACCGATGCTTATTGATATGGTTTTGCACCCTGAACATGATTTTTCTAATCAATATTATTTGTTCACGAAAAATGACGTCATGCTCTCCGGTGAAGCTGTTGTGCCGAATCTCAGGGGGATGAAGCGCCATCTATGGGGAAGGGCGATGCTGTCAAGAGACAGCCACGGGGAGATTATTGGCGCCGTGGAGACACTCCGGGATATTACGGATGTAAAATTTTCGCTTGACCGTTTACTCTTAGAGACCGAGAAATACCACCAAGCATTTGAGAATATTCAGGATGTTTATTACGAAGTGAGCCTCGACGGTACATTCATGGAGATTTCTCCTTCCGTAAAAAATGTCCTGGGATGGCAAAGAGAGGAGCTGATTGGAACATCGATTGCGCATCTTTACGCCAATCCTGCCGATCGGGATGTTTTTCTGCAGAGCATAACCAGCGAAGGCGGGGTCTATGATTATGAGATTCGGTTAAAGCACCAGGATGGTTCATTGCTCAATATTTCCATAAATGCGCGATACTTTCCCGGCAACGATCGCGAACCCCCCCGCAATATCGGCTCCATGCGTAATATCACCCAGCGCAAGAAGATAGAGGAAGCGCTCCGGATCAGTGAAGAGCGGTACCGGACGTTGATTGAGAATATACCCGTCGCGGTAAACCGGACTACGCCGCCGCCGCACGGCCGTTTTCTTATGGTCAATCCCGCATATTTAAGGATGTTTGGTTTTTCCAGCGAGGCTGAGGCGCTGATGGCCGACCCGGCGGAAATATATTTTGATCCCGCGGAAAGGAAAACTTTTGCCCAACGGATTTTTGAATGGGGCGGTTTGAAAGATTATGAGATGCGGTTCCGTAAAAGAGACGGCACCCCCTTGTGGGGAGCGATGACCGCGAAGGCGGTATATGACAAAGAGAGCGGCAAGGCGCTCTTTTTTGACTGCATAATTGAAGATATAACCGCTCGTAAGAAGACCGAGGCGGAGATACTACAACTTGCCTATTACGACGGATTGACCGGGCTTCCCAATCGTTCCCTTTTTCTGGATCGTCTGCAGATGGCCATAGCCCGCTCCGCCCGGGAGAAGAACATGGTCGTTCTGATGATGTTTGATCTGGATCTCTTCAAGGACGTAAACGACACCATGGGGCATCCGGCGGGTGACAAACTGCTGAAGGCAGTGGCCGAACGTCTTTTGCGCCGTCTGCGCAAGAGCGATACAATAGCCCGTCTGGGGGGAGACGAGTTCATGGTCATCTACACCGGCGTCAGTGAGTGCAGACAGGCCGATATGCTGGCCGTAAAGCTTTTGAATGTCTTCAGCAGGCCTTTTTTGTTAGGCGACGTTCCTGTAAGGATTACGGCAAGCGTCGGCGTTGCCGTTTATCCGGAGGACGCGGGCGATCTGGACATGATGCTCCGCAATGTAGATATTGCCTTGTACAAGGCAAAGGATGACGGCGGGAACTCAAGTCGGCGTTATTCAGGTGAAAATGAATTGATGCATAAAAAGTAGTTCAGTTGAGCAGGCGCTGTTTTTAGATAACGACGATACGGATGATTCGAAAAATGAATAATTTGTTTCCCGAGGTAATTGCAAAACTCCCCATTCTTGTCATTCCCGCAACGATTCTGAGCGGGAATCTGGTTCTAACTGCTTGAAAAACCATATTCCCGATAAAGACATTCGGGAATGACAAATGGTTTTGCAATTGCCTCTCCCGGATAATTTTACCGGGCAACCAGAAACTTTTTTTTGAAAGGTGAAAAAAAATGACCGTAGCAAAAAAAATACAGGGATTTATGACGGCGGGCTCCTTTATTCGCAAGATGTTTGAGGAGGGAGCTCGGCTGAAGCAGAAATATGGGGAGGAAAATGTCTTCGATTTCAGTCTTGGCAATCCGAATCTGGAGGCGCCGGCAGCTTTCAAAAAAAGACTCCGTGATATTGCCTCTTCGGAAGGCTTGGGAATGCATATGTATATGCAGAATGCCGGTTATCCCGAGACACGCGCGGCCGTTGCGAAGGAACTTAATGCAGCTCAGGGGGTAAGTCTTTCAGCCGAGGAAATTATCATGACCTGTGGCGCCGGCGGGGCCTTGAATGTTATTCTGAAAACAATCCTCGATCCGGGCGAGGAGGTTATCAGCCCCGCGCCGTTTTTTATGGAGTACCGCTTTTATGTTGATAACGCCGGCGGCGCCCTGCGCATCGTGCCGACACGGGATGATTTTTCTCTGGATCTCGACGCGATCCGGGAGGCAATAAACGAAAAAACCCGAGCCGTTTTACTCAATTCGCCCAACAATCCCACCGGAAAGATTTACGATGAATCGTCTATCCGGGCGCTGGCGGAGATTCTGAGGCAAAGCAGGGCTAAGTACAATCAGGAAATCTTTCTCATTTCCGATGAACCATACCGGGAAATCGTCTATGACGGAAACAGGGCGTCCAGCATCCTGGCCGCCTACAACTCCAGCTTTATCGCCACCTCTTATTCAAAGAGCCTTTCCGTCCCTGGGGAGCGGATCGGCTATATCGCGGTGAATCCGGCAATAGATGATCTCAAGGAGGTCATCGGAGGGCTTGTTCTTTGCAACCGGATTCTCGGTTTCGTCAATGCCCCCGCCCTTATGCAGCGCATTATCGCCGGGCTGGAAGGGGTGAAGATTGATGTGGAGTCATACAGGCGCAAGCGAGATCTCCTCTGCGACGGCCTTTCTGCTGCCGGATATGCTTTGCGCAAACCGGAAGGGACGTTCTACCTTTTTCTCAAAACGCCGATTGCCGATGATGTCCGTTTCGCCGATCTCCTTCGTGAGAAAAGAATCCTCGTTGTTCCCGGAAGCGGTTTCTACGGCCCCGGACATATCCGGATTGCCTATTGTGTGGAAGACTCAACAATTACAGGAGCTATGGAAGGATTCCGGGAAGCGCTGGCAGAGATTCGCTGATTGGCGATTTTTGACATTGAACGCTTAACGCTGCCAATCATCGACAATCTTAAAACCACTGAAGCCGTCATCCACAGTTTCTTCAGTGTATTCAATGTAATCGACGCGGGCGGGTGGTGTCCCTGTTTTACACCACAAAAGCATTTCTTCAGCGTTGTCGCTTTTCCCCTCGAAAACAGTCTCCACTCGGCCGTCCGGGAGATTTTTCACCCACCCGGAAAGTCCGAGGGCGAGGGCCTGTTTGAGGGTGTTTGCCCGGAAGAAGACCCCCTGGACGCGTCCGGCAATAGTGACGTGGAATCTCTTTTTATCTAAAAGTGTCAGAAAAGAATCCTCGTCGAGGATTGGCGTCCCGGCCTTGCGCGCCTTTTCAATTTTGGAACCGGGCGCCTCGCCTGCGACCACATAACTTGTTTTCTTTGTAACAGAACTCTCCACAGTCCCCCCCAAAGATTCTACAAGGAGTTTTGCCTCATTGCGGCCCAGGTTGGGGAGTGTCCCAGTGAAAACGAAGTATTTGCCGGAAAGGGGAGCCTCCGAAAGGGAGTTATCAATTACCGGCGATACGCCGGCTAACCGCAGTTTTTCAATAACGCGCAGGTTTGCCTGCTCCCGGAAAAAACTGGCGATGGATGTGGCGACCTCAGGACCGATATCCTTTATTGTTTGCAACTCCGAGATGTCAGCAGTGGCAAGGGCATCCAGATTTCTGTATCTGGCGGCAAGGAGCTTGGCCGTCCGTTCGCCGACATGACGGATCCCAAGGGCATAAATCAATCGCGCCAGCGACGGCCTTTTGGCCCGTCCAATCGCTTCGAGTAAATTTGTGGCCGATTTATCCGCCATTCTTTCCATGGCGAGCAGTTTCTCCTTAGTCAGGAAAAACAGGTCGGCCGGGTCGCCGACCAGCGAATCGGCAACGAGCTGCGCCGCCAGCTTATCCCCCATGCCGTCTATATCGAGCGCCGCCCGGGAGGCAAAATGGGAAATGTGTTCACGCAGTTGGGCCTGACATGAGAGGTTTACACATCTTACCGCCACTTCTCCTTCGATTCTGACAACTTGCGACCCGCACTCCGGGCATTTCTCCGGCATTGTGAAAGGCCTCTCCCGGCCATTTCTGCTGCCCTTAAGAACCGAAACAATCTCCGGAATGACATCGCCCGCCCTCTGAACTATGACGGTGTCGCCGATGCGGATGTCCTTATTGGAGATATTGTCCTCATTATGCAGCGTTGCCCTGCTTACCGTCACCCCTCCGACGCGAATCGGCGTCAATACTGCGACCGGCGTCAGAACGCCCGTTCTGCCGACCTGAACGATGATGTCTTCAAGAATCGTTTGCTCCTGAACAGGGGCAAACTTGCAGGCAATCGCCCAGCGGGGGCTTCGGGACACCGCCCCGAGCTGTTCCTGGATTCTCAGATTATCAACCTTGATAACAACGCCATCTATTTCGTAGGGAAGCCCCTCGCGGATTTCGTTAATGTGATGATAATATTCGATACATTCATCCAAACCAATGCGACGGCGAATCAGCGGATTGACCTGAAAGCCCCACTGGGAAAGGGCCGTAAGGATGTCGGTGTGACTCTGGAAGGGAATTCCTTCAACGCCGCCAAGCGCGTAACAGAACAGGGTGAGGGGTCTGCGCGCGGTGATCCGCGAGTCCAACTGGCGCAGAGAGCCGGCCGCCGCATTGCGCGGGTTGGCGAACGGAGGGAGGCCTTCCTGGTCGCGGCGCTGGTTAAGTTTTTGCAGCACCGCCCTTTCCATGCAGATCTCCCCGCGGATTTCGATTTTTTCCGGTACGGCGATGGTTTCTGTTTGCTGAGGGGCGGGGGAGGAATGTGCTTGAGGGATTTGCAAGGGCACGGTCGGTATTGTGCGAATGTTCGAAGTCACATTTTCTCCGACAGCGCCGTCCCCCCGGGTGGAACCAGTTGCCAGCCGGCCGTTTAAGTATAGGAGATTGACGGCAAGACCGTCCAGCTTAGGCTCGACGGTGTAAAGGATAGCGTCAGCTTCGGAAAGCTGCCGACAGCGACGGTCAAAGTCGCGGATCTCACCATCGGAAAAGATGTTGTTTTTCATTGGGAAAACGTCTTTGAGGCTTAACATCGGGGTTAGATGGGCGACCGGACTGAATTTTTCCAAGGGAGGCGCGCCTACCCGCTGAGTTGGCGAATCCGGCGTGACCAAATCCGGGAATTCTTCCTCAATCTCTGCGACTGTCCGAAGAAGGAGATCATACTCGGCATCGGTTATCTCCGGATCATCCATCTGATAATAACGCCTGTTGTGGTGGTGGATAGCCGTGCGCAACTGACTGATCCTGGTTTGGGCCTCTTCACGATTCACGGCTTTTCCCCTGCTGAACCATCGTTTGCCAATGGTTCTAATCCGTAACTACTCAGGTTGTTTAGACTGTAGTCTGTTAGGACTGCGCAACGAACGAATCAATGCCCCCAACCTACCTAAACACCTACAGACTATCCACCTGAGTAGTTGCTCTAATCCTTTATCAGACGCAGCTTCGGTTTCCCTTTTTCCCTCTTTGCAACAGTTATTGGTCCGGGTTTTTGCCGTTTCATGATCTGTTCGTTAAATATTTCATTCTTGGCGCGGACGGCATTGATGATGAAAAAGATAATCACGCCCTTTTCCCAGTCTTTTGACGGTTCGAAATTTTCCATTCGCGTTTTGTATTTTTTCCATAAGGAGGCCAGGGATGCCTCGTCTAAGGAAAGTATCTGCTGCGCCATTTTGTCAAGGGATGATTCCAGCATTTATTATGCCTCCCGCCTCATTCGTGCGCTATACTAATTGGAGAGGACTTTAAAGTCAAATAGTAAAAATGGCGATCCTGGAAGCTAAATAATACTTGTCTTTTTAATCAGCTCATTATATTCATCAACGCGCTTTCCTTTCGCGGGCCAACGAAGTTGCCGCCGCGGGGAGCGACAGAGTTAACTATTGGAATCATCGTTTTACTTGCCGGAGGTGTTGAATGGAGGTAATTTTCGCTCCGTGGCGAGAGGCCTATATAAAAGGCCCAAAGCCCACTGGTTGCGTTTTGTGCCGCGATTCCTCGCGTGACGAAGAACTTGTCGTTTATGAGGGCAGGACTGTGTACGTAATGGTTAACAGATATCCATACACAGGCGGTCATCTAATGGTTGTGCCGGTTCGCCATTTGGGAAGCTTGAAGGATATCCAGCAAGAAGAGCGGACGGAGATATTTTCGCTTGTTGATATTTCTGTCCAGATATTGACAGAGGCGATGAAGCCGGAGGGCTTCAATATCGGGATGAATCTGGGAAAGACCGCCGGCGCCGGCATTGACGATCATCTCCATTGCCACATTGTTCCGCGCTGGGCCGGGGATACAAATTTCACGACCGTAATCGGCGATATCCGCGTGATCCCTGCGGACGTTTTTGCAACCGCCCGGGAACTGCGGCCATATTTTAATCAATTTAAACTGGGGGACAACAGATGAATGTTATCTATACCGTCATCGGGGCGATTATTGTCTTGTTTCTCGTTACCTTTTCGCTGGACAACACGGTTTCGATAAGATTGAGTTACTACGGATACTTCGAACGCTGGTTGCCTACTTATCTCTTAATTTTTCTCTCTTTTCTGATAGGCGTTATCTTTACCGGGATTCTCGGGATCGTGGAGAGATTCCGCATGACGCGCACCATAAACCGTCTCAACAAGACGATCCGGGATCTTCATCGGGAAATAAAGGTTAAGGACAGCGCCTCTTACCCTCCCTATGCGGAGACGCCAGAGAAACCAGAATTGACGGATAACGTAAAAACTCCCTGAAGGTACGCTTAAATATTTGCAAATAGGTGGATAGTCTGTAGGTGTTTAGGTGGGTTGAGGTCATTGATTCGTTCTTTACTCAGTCCTAACAGACGACAGTCTAAACAACCTGAGTAGTTACGATTATAAAAGGGAGGTAATTGCAAAATTCCCCATTCTTGTCATTCCCGCAACGATTCTGAGCGGGAAAACGAAGTTTAATGTTCATAATCTGGTTCTGACTGCTTGAAAAACCATATTATGAACATTAAGCTTCGCTTTCCCGATAGAGACATTATGAACATTAAGCTTCGCTTTCGGGAATGACAAATGGTTTTGCAATTGCCTCAAGGGTAAGCTGATAATTTTCGGTAGTTGCGCTAATGCCAAATGCCTCTTTTAACTCCCTTTTTTATATCATTTCCTCCCTGCTGGGCTTTCTTGTTTTGTTGGGCATTGCCGTGGTTTCTGTTTTGCGGGGCGGGGGGAGGCGGACTAATATCCTGTTTTCCGGAATCTGCCTGCTGGGCGCCCTTCTTAATGCCGACGTTGCCCTTGTTTCGATTTTGCCCGACGAACAGCTTGCCCTTTATATAGACAGAGCTGTTCATCTCTTCTTCGTTTTTAGCGTTCCTGTATATATCAGTTTCGTCCATGAGTTTTTGAACATTGCCTCTCGCCGCTGGCTGGAGAAAACGGCCTGGCTGTTGAGCGCTGTATTTTTGACTGTTGTTCCAACCAGTCTTTATATAAACGGTTTTAACCACTATTTTTTCGGCAGGATTGCCCGCGCTGGCCCTCTGTTTTACTGTTTTTCCGCGGTAACAGCGTTCACGGTTTTGTACTGTCTGGCAGTGCTGTATGGCGCTCTGAAGCGAACTGCCGACAATGCGCATAAAAACCGGATTAAGTATATTTTGGGAGGCCTTGGTTTTTCTGCTTTCCTGCTTTGTTTTACAATTCTTCCGGTAATGGGTCTCCCCGTTTATCCGCTCGGAAATTTCAGTTTCATTCCGGCGCTGTTTTTGGCCTTTGGGGTTTTGAAGTACGACCTGCTGGACATTGGCGTCCTGATTCGCAAAGGAGCCGCCTATTTCGCATTAACAGGAATCCTTACCGCCCTTTACGTAATTCTCATCTTTCTTTTCAACTCTTTCTTTATCTCCACGTTCGGGGGGAACTCCTTTGTTCTTTCCCTGCTGCTGGCGCTCGTCATCGTCCTTTTATTCAACCCCCTTCGGGAACTGGTGCAAAAGTGGATTGACCGCATTTTCTTTCGAGGAAGTTACGATTATCATGGGCTTCTCAAAAAGATCAGCGGGCAATTGGCGTCACTGCTCACTCAAGAGCAGATAAAGGAGCTGCTCATCAATGAAATCAGGGAGGCAATGCGGGTAGAAAGGGTGTTGTTGATTATTAAGGACGGTAACTCCTATAAAATATTTGGTTCATTGGAAGCGCAAAAAACAACGGAGGAAAATTTTCGGGAGCTTGAATTGCTGGATGGTATTTTGCAGATAAGTACATTGCCAATTACAAAAGGAGCAATAGCAGGGAAAATTGCCGATAAAAAAAACAGGGATACGCTGATTCGCCTTTTTGATTGCCTCGGAGTGACACTGGTAATTCCTTTGCCGGCACGAGAAGGAACGGCGGGGATGATTTTTCTCGGCCAGAAAAAATCCGGCGAACTTTTTGTCGATGAAGATATTGAAGTTTTGACGACGATAGCGAATCATGCGGCAACTGCCATCGAAAATGCAAGCAGTTATGAGGCGCTCAAGTCGTTCAATCGCGATCTTGAAAAAAAGGTGCAGGAAAGAACCGCCGCCCTGCAGACGGCTCTCTCCGACATGGAAAAGGCGGAACAGCAGTTGATCCGGTCGGAGAGTCTCGCCGCGATCGGGCAGCTTGTGGCCGGCGCGGCGCACGAACTTAACAATCCGCTTGCCGGGGCGATGAGTCTCGTGCAAACGAGCGTTGCGACCATTGCTGAGGGCGAACTTACCGCAGCCGACAAGCAAGTGATCGTCGAGGATTTGAGTTTTGCAATTGCGGAGCTGCGGCGCTCGGCAGGAATTATCCGCAGTCTGCTTGATCTGTCGAGGCAGACCCAGACATACGTGGAACCTGTGGAGATGAACAGGGTGATTGACGACGCGCTCCGGGTTCTCTATAACCAATATAAAAACACCCCTGTAACAATTGAAAAGAGATATGAGGAAGAGTTGCCCCCCGTCGAGGGAAATTTCGCTAATCTTGGCCAGGTTATGATCAATGTCATCCAGAATGCGCTGCAGTCTTTACCGGAAGGCAAAGGACTTATCATCCTGACTACGGGCTACCAAAAGCGGACCGATAAAGTTTTTATTGAATGCGCCGACAATGGCGCCGGGATCCCGGCGGCTGTTCTCAACGATATCTTCAAACCGTTTTTTACGACCAAGGTGGTTGGTCGGGGCACCGGCCTCGGGCTTTATATCTCCTATGAGATAATCAGGCGGCATGACGGTCGGATTGACGTAGAAAGTGAAGCAGGGAAGGGAACCGTAATAAAAATTGAAATCCCCTGTCGAAGGAGGGCAGCATGAGTGGTTTGATGGTTGTTGACGATGAGGAGGGGGTGCGCCGCTCCCTGAAGAGGGTTCTGGAGCGTGACGGTTATGAGGTCATCCTTGCCCAAAACGGCGATGAGGCAATTTCCATTATTCGCAATAATGGCAAAAACATCGAAACGGTCATTTCCGATTACCGGATGCCCGGCATTGACGGACTGGAAACCCTGATCGAAATAGGCCGCATCAATATGGATATTACGAGAATCATGCTCACCGGCTACGCGACGATGGCGAGCGCCATTGAGGCGGTCAACGAGGGAATCGACGGTTTTCTGACCAAGCCGTTCGAAAACGATGAGTTGAAGGCAAAAGTACGGGAATACACAATTAAAAAGAGGCTCAAGCAGTTCGTTTCCGAACAGGTTATGAATGAATTGCAGAGAGATGGGGGTGCTCTTTTGCCCAGGCGTCTTGATGTCAGCGTGCTTTTTACCGACATTCGCGGTTTTACGGCGCTCTCGGAAAAGTTTGATCCCGCGGAACTTTCAGTTCTTCTCAATCATCACTATTTCACCCCGATCGACAACATTATTTTCCGTCATAAAGGCACAGTTGATAAACATATCGGGGACAGCGTCATGGGGATATTCGGAGCGCCCCTCAGAGGAGACAACGATCCGTTGGGCGCCGTTTTAGCCGCCCTGGAGATTCAGGAGAAGATGGCGGCGATAAACCAGGAAATAAATGAAGTGAAACAACGTCTGGATGTCGGAATTGGCATAGCCACCGGGGAGGCAATGGCGGGGATTTTCGGATCACCGCGGAAGAAAGAGTACACCGTCTTCGGGGCGGCGGTAAATCTTGCCTCACGGCTGGAAAACATGGCCGCGGCGGGCGAAATACTGATTTGCGAAAACACCATGCATTGCGTTGAGGATAGGATCGTTGTTGAAAATATTCCCTCCGCCTTAATACGAGGGCTTTCCCTTTCTCCGGCTGTTTACCGGGTATTGTCCTGCAAATGAACCGCCTTAGGGTCTGTCCACAAATAACCTGGGCAAGATTGCGCTCAGATTTGGGTTAGATTTGGTTGCGGCGATTGAACAAAACCGCAGACGTAGCAGCGCTACGTTGAGGATTTTGTGATTGAGCCACAGCCAAAGATGGCCCAAAGATGAGATGCAAGATGTTCAGGTTATTTGTGGACAGACCCCTAGTTGAGGCTGTTTGCAAACGAATGATCAATCCATTCCTGCATATCATCCAATTCACATATTTTTTCTTGACAGCCGAAATATAATGGAGTAAGGCTATCAATATATGACCGTCAGTCATATATTGACCGTAGTTCAGACCATTGGCCTAAGTCTTATGACTAAATCGCATTAAAAATAATTACCTGCGATTTATTTAAAGTGTTCACGTTCTAAGCAGAATGGATAACAGAGGGATTGCAAGAGTCATGTCGGCAGTTATTCGCAAGGGACTTGAAATTTAATTGAACCGTCTTTGCTTGAAGGTGTGAATCGTGGGACTTGAAGACCGCAGAAAAAGGGAACGGGAGAATCGCAAGGGTTCGATAATAAAGGCGGCTCGTAAATTATTTTTGGAAAAAGGGTTCAAAGCCGTTACCGTTGAGAGCATTGCCCACAAGGCTGAACTCAGCAAGGGCGCCATTTACCTGCATTATAGCAGCAAGGAAGAGATTTATGCCCATATCGTGCTGAGCGATCTGGGAAAATTTCACGACCGGTTTTCGGGCCTGGCGCAAAAACCGACAAACGCGTCCCGGGCGCTTTTCAAATTTGCGGACATTTACGTAGATTTTTTCCTCAATGAACGGGAATTCTTCCGAAACCTGATGAACTTCATGATCCGCGCTACCGGCATGAACTTTCCGGATGAGCTGTATGAAGAATCCATAAAAACCATGAACAAAACTATCGATATAGTAGAAGAGATATTTGCATACGGCGTCGCACAGGGTGAATTTCCCGGGACGATGAATCTCCGCCAGAACAGGAATGCCCTCTGGGGGATGCTGAACGGCATAATCTCGCTGTACATTTTTACAGGTAATGAGGAGAAGAGGGACGATGTGATCCGGAGCACCGTAAAAAAGGGCATGGAAACATTTGTTAGTGGTCTTAAAAGTGCGGAGGGGTCGGTTTAAACAGGCGGTTATTGCCGGGGAAACAGTCTCAAGTAATCTAAAGGCTCAGATTCTATTGAAAAATTAAAGGAGGGTCAGCTTATGAGTAATTTACTGGTAAATGGCAGGGATCAGCATTTCATACTTTTTGAACAATTCGGAATAGAAAAGTTGTTTCAAACGGAGGCTTTCAAGGACTTTTCCAAAGAAGATGCGCTGATGATTCTTTCGGAAGCGGAAAAGATGGCGCTCAACGTGATTTTACCTACTTACGTTGAAGGCGACAGGGAGGGATGCACCTTTAAGGACGGGATTGTTTATGCTCCCAAAAGCTATCATGATGCCTACAAGAAGTTCAACGAAGGGGGATGGATGATTGCCAACGAATCCCCGGACGTGGGCGGTCAGGGGATGCCAATAGCCTTGTATGAGGCCTGCCAGGAGACAATGAGTGCGGCGAATGTCTCTTTCTCGATGCTTCCCGGGCTCACCCACGGCGCTGGTAAATTGATTGAGGAATATGGTTCGGAAGAGCAGAAGAAAAAATACATGGAAAAGATGTACGGGGGCGTCTGGGGGGGGACGATGTGTCTCACGGAACCCGGTGCAGGCAGCGATGTCGGGGCTCTGAAAACAACCGCAAAAAGGCTCCCGGACGGCACCTTCAGCATAACAGGGACCAAATGCTTTATATCGTTCGGTGATCAGGATGTGACCGAAAACATCATCCATCCAGTGCTGGCAAGAATAGAAGGCGATCCCGCGGGAACAGCCGGCATCTCTATTTTCATAGTTCCCAAATACAAGGTGAACGATGACGGAAGCGTTGGCGCGCTGAACGATGTCCACACCGGCAACATCGAACACAAAATGGGCATTCACGGTTCATCTACCTGCACCCTTAACTTCGGCGACGACAACAAATGCATCGGAGAGCTGCTCGGGAAAGAGTGCGAAGGGATGAAGATAATGTTTTTGATGATGAACGAGGCCCGTCTCAGTGTCGGCCTGCAGGGCTTGTGTCTCTCTTCGGCTGCCTTGGAGCATGCCATCGCTTATGCAAAGGAGCGGATTCAGAGCGCCCTGGTCTGGGAGAAGAAGGTGCCCGACTCAAAACCGGTTCCGATTATCCAGCATCCGGATGTGCGCAGGGATCTGCTCTGGATGAAGGCCCATGTGGAGGGGGTGCGGGCGTTAAATTATTTTACCGCTTACTGCATGGACATGGCCAAGGCCAACCCCGCCGAAAGGGACAAATGGCAGGGTTTTGTTGAGCTGCTTACGCCGGTCTGCAAGGCCTATTCGTCAGACAAGGGGATGGAAATCTGCTCCAAGGCGATTGACGTTTACGGCGGTTATGGATACTGCCAGGAATATCCGGTGGAACAGTACCTCCGGGATTGCAAGATAGCCACTGTTTATGAGGGCACAAACGGCATTCAGGCGCTTGATCTGGTGGGCCGCAAACTGGCCATGAACAAGGGTATGAATGTCATGAACATGTTCGGCGAGATCGGCGCGACGATCGCTCGGGCTAAAAACATCGAAGAGCTCAAAATCGATGCCGCAAAACTCGAGGAGGCTTACAACGCCCTCGTTGATATGACAATGGCGCTCGCCCAGTTCGGCAAATCTTCCAGTTTTATCATCCCGCTTTTGAATGCTTCTTCATACCTCGACATTTTCGGCGATGTTCTGGTCGGTCATTTCCTCCTTCAGGCCGCAGTGGTTTCCTCGGAAAAATTGACGGCAATCTATCAGGAAAATGGCGCCGAGGAATCAAAGGCCAAAAAGCGCGCGTTGATTCGCTCTAATGAGGACGTTGCCTTCTACAATGGCAAGCTTGCGTCATCGCGCTTCTTTGCAGTTGAGGTGCTCTGTACGGTAAAGGCCCGCTGTGAGGCCGTCAAATCGGAAGAAAAGGTTGCCTTTGAGATGGCGGATGAATCGTTTACCTGCTAACACAAAGATACAAACGTATAAAAATAGGAGGAATATATGACATACGAAATCAAAAAGGCTGCTGTGCTCGGCGCCGGGGTTATGGGCGCCGGGATAGCGGCGCATCTGACCAATGCGGGCATTGAATGCGCCCTGCTCGACATTGTCCCGTTTGAATTGACCGATGCCGATAAGGCCAAGGGTCTGACGGAGAAGAGCCCGGCATGGCGGAACCGGTTCGCGCAAAGCGGCCTTGACAATGCGCTCAAGTCAAAACCGGCGTCTTTCTTTACAAAAAAGAATGCTTCCCTGATCAAAACCGGCAATTTCGAGGACAATCTGGGCTGGCTGGCCGATGTGGACTGGGTGATCGAGGTTGTGGTCGAAAACCTGAAAATCAAACAGGAACTTTTTGCCAGGGTGGAAAAGATTGTCCGCCCCGATTGCATCGTTACGACCAATACCTCGGGCATTCCCATCAGGGATATTTCTGCCGGTTTCGGCAAAAAACTGAAAGGACAGTTTCTGGGGACACATTTTTTCAACCCGCCCCGCTATATGAAACTTCTGGAGGTCATTCCCGGCGCCGAGACAAAACCGGAGATCGTTAAATTCATGACGGAATTCTGCGGAACGGTGCTGGGAAAGGGCACGGTAATCAGCAAGGACGTGCCCAATTTTATCGGAAACCGCATCGGCACCTACGATATTTCCAACGCTGTCCATCTGATGCTCGAAAAGAACCTGAAGATTGACGAGATTGACGCCATTATCAGTAAGGCGCTCGGACGCCCGAATTCGGGAATTTTCGGCACTTTGGACCTGGTCGGTCTCGATACCGGGCAAAATGTGATGAACAACCTCTACGCCGCCGTTCCTGAGGACGAGATGCGGGAGATGTTTGTTCAGTCGGAATTCATGACCAAGATGGTCGAACGCAAGTGGCTGGGCAACAAGACCAAACAGGGGTTCTACAAAAAGTCAAAAGACGCCAAAGGGAAAAGCTTAAAATTTGTCATTGACTACAATACGATGGAATATGTTTCGTCCTCCCGGCCGAGGTTTGCCTCCGTTGCCGCCGCGCTCAAAAAGAGCGACGAAGGCGCCGCCGGAATGATCAAGACGATGTTCAACGGCTCTGATGTCGCCGCCGAACTTACCCGGGAATACCTCTGCAATAACTTTATCTACGCAGCCAACCGCATTCCCGAAATTTCGGAGAGCATTATCGGCATCGATAACGCGATGAAATGGGGGTACAACCACCAGCTTGGCCCGTTCGAAACCTGGGACGCGGTAGGGGTGCGCGAAGCCGTAGAGGTGATGAAAAAGCTCAAAAAGAAGGTCCCCGAAAAGATCACGGAGATGTTAAAGAAAAAGTGCGAAACGTTCTACCTGCAAAAGGATGACGGTCGTTACTACTATGATTTCGATAAGAAGGATTATGTTAAACTGGAGTCCAATCCGCGGATCATTCTTCTGGGCGACCTGAAGGCGCAAAACAAGGTGATAGCAGAAAACGCCAGCGCATCCCTGATGGACATGGGCGACGGTGTTGCCTGCCTGGAGTTCCACACGAAGATGAATGCCATCGACGACGGGATGATCGAGATGCTCCAGAAAAGTTGCGACATCGTCGAGAAGGATTTCACCGGAATGGTCTTGGGCAACCATGGAACGAACTTTTCCGCGGGGGCGAACGTCTTCAAGGTGCTGATGGCAGCCCAAAAGGGCGACTGGGATATCCTTGATGAGCAAATTGACGGATTGCAGTCTGCCAACATGCGGATGAAATACCTCTCCAAGCCGGTGGTATCCGCCCCGGCGGGTCTGGCCCTTGGCGGGGGCTGCGAGATGGCCATGCACGCGGCCAAATGTCTTCCTTGTGGTGAAACATATATTGGTCTGGTGGAGGTGGGGGTCGGCGTAATTCCTGCCGGAGGCGGCTGCAAGGAGCTGATGGTGCGCGTGACGGAAGGCCTCCCCGACGGGGTTGTCGAAGCCGGCCAGAATATGCAGCAGATATACGCGAAGGCGCTGGAAAATATTGCGATGGCCAAGGTTGCGACCAGCGCCGCGGAAGGAATGGAACTCGGCTACATCCGTAAAACAGAGAATATTGCGCTTTCCCGCGATCATCAACTCTGGGATGCGAAGCAGGTGGTTCTGGGGCTGGCGAAATTCTACAAAAAGCCGCGTCCGGTTTTGATCCCGGTTATGGGCGAGAACCTGCGCGGCTTGGCCGAGGCGATGTTCTACAACATGCGGGTCGGCAATTACATCTCCGAATATGACGTCCATGTCGCCCGCAAGGTAGCCTACATCCTCTCCGGCGGCGATTGCCCGGAGGGAACGCTGGTGACCGAGGAGGAGATTCTGGCTTTGGAGAGGGAATCCTTCCTCAGCCTGTGCGGCGAAAAGAAGACGCAGGACAGGATAATGCACATGCTCAATACCGGCAAGCCGTTGCGCAATTAAAATGGCTGAAGGGGCGCGCTTCGTCGCGTCCTCAGGCTGGTTCAAGCTTGCAGATTGAGCCAAAACAAGGGGCATTTTTATACAAAGGAGGAATACGATGAGCGATGCGGTCATTGTTGAAGCAGTAAGAAGCGCCGGTGGGCGTTACAAGAAGGGCGGTCTGTCGCTGACAAGATCGGATGATTATGGAATACAGGTTTTAAAGGGACTTTTAGTGCGTGTTCCTCAATTAAAACCGGAAGATGTAGATGATGTAATTGTTGGGTGTTCCTTTCCCGAGGCGGAGCAGGGGATGAATTTCGGCCGTATTCTCTCAATCGGCGCGGGTCTGCCCATTACGACATCGGGGATGACGGTCAACCGTTTCTGTTCCTCCGGCATTCAGTCCATCGCGGATGCAACCGCCAAGATCAGGGCGGGCTGGTCGGAGGTGATTATTGCCGGCGGCTGTGAGACGATGTCCCATATTCCGATGGGCGGTTCAGTGCTCCGTCCCGATCCCGAGTGGGATTTCGACGGGGGAATGCCGAATGTTTACGTTTCGATGGGAATTACCGCGGAAAATGTCGCCGCCGACTACAATATATCCCGCGAAGAGATGGACAAGTTTGGCGTGGAGAGCAACCGTCGCGCCTACGAGGCGATCAAGGCGGGCAAATTCAAGGAGGAGATTATCCCGATTGTTGCCAACCGCTACAAGATTTCCAAGAGCGGCAGACGTGTCAAGGAGAAGTTTGTATTCGATACGGATGACGGGGTTCGCTGGCCCTCGAAACTTGAGGATATGGCAAAGCTGAAATCGCCCTTTAAGCAGGGCGGCAGCGTAACCGCGGCCAATTCTTCCCAGATGACGGATGGGGCGGCCTTTGCGCTTCTGATGACGCCGGAAAAGGCCAAGGCAATCGGTGTGAAGCCGCTGGCCCGGCTGGCATATTACGCGGTAGCCGGGTGCCGTCCGGAGGAGATGGGCGTCGGTCCCGCATACGCTATTCCCAAGGTTCTGAAGATGGCGGGGTTGACCACGAAAGATATTGATGTCTTCGAGATCAATGAGGCATTTGCGTCTCAGTGTCTCTATTCGGCCCGCGTAGTCGGGATTGAGGATCGCTATAAGGCGGGCGATGTCAATCCGAACGGCGGCGCGATCGCCCTTGGCCATCCGCTGGGGTGCACCGGCGCGAAGCTTACCGCCCAACTGCTGCACGAATTGAAGCGGCGCAAGGCAAAACGGGGCATCGTTTCCATGTGCATCGGCGGCGGCATGGGAGCGGCGGGCATCTATGAGATGTTGTAGGTGTCTGCTGGTCTTTGAGGTTTAAACAGCACGCATTATCAAAGAATGGGTCTGCGACAAAAATGTGGGTATCATATACTTGCAGAAACTTATTCCCCCTTTGGAAAAGGGGGGCAGGGGGGATTCATAATAAAAGCAAGGTGATATTTATTCTCCATCAAATCTCCCCCAACCCCTCTTTGCTAAAGAGGGGTGAAAAACTGCTCTACCCATAAATTTGTCGCACACCCTCAAAGAATGGTGCATGAGAGGAGGCCGCCTTCGAGGGAACGCGGACTCCTCTTTATTTACGGAACTCAAATGATTATTGATTTCTTGGCTCGATATATTGTTCGGTCTTGCTGAAAGGGCAGGGGCAAGCGCTTGTCGTGCAGAAGTGATTGCAAAATTTTCCAATTTTTGCTTGAAAAGCGAGTCTCTTTGGGATATACGACGGCTTCCTTTGGGCGGTTAACTCAGCGGGAGAGTGCTACCTTCACACGGTAGAAGTCACTGGTTCAATCCCAGTACCGCCTACCAATTGAATGTTTTTTAAAGTTTATTACAGTTTAAGAAGAGAAAGAACCCGTTAGAAATAGCGGGTTTTTTCTTGTTTATAGTCCAGCGACGTGTTATAGGGTTTTTTAACATCCAAGGGTTTTTAGGGATATCCTGAGCATTAGAATGTCCCTACAACGGAACCGATGTCCCTATAAGGAGGCAAACTAATGCCACGTTTAACAATGCCACTGACAGATGCGAAAGTTAAAAATGCGAAGGCGCGGGTAAAAGAATTTAAGATTTTTGATGGCGGTGGTCTGTACTTGGCCGTTAGTCCTTCCGGTGGGAAGCTCTGGAGATTGAAATATCGGTTTGAAAATAAGGAGGCAAGGTTGTCGCTGGGGATATACCCGGCTGTTTCCCTTGCCGATGCCCGCCAGCGCCGCGAAGATGCTAAACGATTATTGGCCAATGGTGTTGACCCCGGCGCAGTCAAGAAGGCGCAGAAGCAGGCACAGACGGAAGAAACAGAAACCTTTGAGGTAGTAGCAAGAGAATGGCATATAAAACAATCGAATGTCTGGGTTGCAGCCTATTCCGTGAAAATGATTCAAGGGTTGGCAAGAGATATTTTTCCATGGTTAGGGCCGAGGCCGATAAAAGAAATAAAGCCACAGGAATTATTGATTGTATTGCGGCGTATAGAATCACGCGGCGTCCTGGATACCGCACACAGGATGAGGGTTGTTTGTGGACAGATTTTTAGATACGCAGTTGCAACGGGCAGGGCGGAACACGATATTTCCGGCGATCTAAAGGGAGCGTTGACACCGTTCAAGGAATCCCACCATGCAGCTATAACCGACCCCTTGAAGGTGGGTGGCTTGCTACGCGCGATTGACGGATACCAAGGCGGCTTTGTTGTTCAATGCGCCTTGAAGCTCGCTCCGTTGCTGTTCGTGCGTCCGGGGGAGCTACGAAAGGCAGAATGGTCGGAGATTGACCTTGACGAAGCTACATGGAATATTCCCGCTATTAAGATGAAGATGAGGGAGGCGCACTTGGTACCACTATCAACACAGGCAGTTGCTATCCTGAAAGAGCTTCACCCATTAACAGGCACAGGGAAATACATCTTTCCGTCGGCAAGGTCTGCTACCCGTCCTATGTCTGACAATGCGATCTTGGCGGCATTGCGCCGCATGGGTTTTGATAAGGATGAAATGTCCGGACATGGATTCCGGGCAATGGCGCGCACCATCCTTGACGAGGTGCTACAGGTGAGACCTGACTTTATAGAACACCAGCTTGCCCACAGTGTCCGCGACCCTAACGGAAGAGCCTATAACCGAACGCACCACCTACCAGAGCGGACAAAGATGATGCAGCAATGGAGCGACTACCTGGACAGCTTGAAAGGATAAAAAAGCGGCGAACGGGGGGGAAGTTTTTAAACCCCCGTAAGTTATTTATATATTTCATCATTCTGCTATTTTTACCCTAAATACAGCAAATTCGGTAGATTTTCATAAAGCAAGACCTCCCTAAATTTCACAGTATTTTTTCCCCCCTTTTTCGCCTTTTTTACCCTCTTTTCTACACTTTTGACACCATGTAACCCCTTGATTTTTAAAGCGCCAAGATTTAATATAATGTTAAGCATTATATTAAATGATATCAATTAGTTACCTCATTTTTTTGCTTGATTTTCCTGAAAATAAGTTTACTATCGAAACTAACGAAGCAATTTACACCGATTCGGACTTAGTTGGACTTAATTATCATGGAGGCAAAAATGGCAGAACGAACCGAAAGATTTTTAAGATTACCGGATGTCCTGGAACGATTTCCAGTCTCCCGCAGCACATGGTGGAACGGCGTAAAAACTGGAAAATACCCAAAGCCAGTGAAACTTTCGCCAAGAACTTCAGCATGGACGGAAACCGTTATAAATGATCTATGTATCAGGCTTTCTGGTTATTCAGTGAAGGCTGAAGCGAGGGCCGACCGATGACCATTACTATTCAGAAAGCCTGTTATCGGGCGGAAAGTGCGGTGTTCAGGGGGGTGCGATGAACCCCTCTACTTTAACCTTTGCCGAGATGGCCGAGACTATCACCCCGGAAACCCTGCCGGACTTCCTTCATCGTCTTTCGAGCCGACCTGAACCCCACGACCTCAATTTTACCGCACTCATTCTTGAGCTGGCCGGGGAAACCCTGAACCGGACGCCATTCTCAATTTTCCGGCAGTACGCTGATTTGACCGGGGAACGTAACCCGGAACTTGCCGAACGCCTCTGGAAGATCAGCTTTCCCGGTGTTCTAATCAACCTTAAACCCAAAGAGCCCAAAACAGGGATAGTTATTGATTTTCCCATTGATAGACTGAAAAAGTCAATGATATCCACCAACTATACGCGATAGGCATTATATATGTATAATATCAAGATGTTGCAGAGTTTTGGACTGACAAAACAAACCATATATATATTGTATGTATTAGTTTGTTTTGTCACGGCATGCCATTGTAACCTATTGAAATCATTTACCATTACGTCAACCAACAGCAACTTGGTGGATATCATTGAGGTTTTTTAATGACCGATGCGAATAACGGCAAACGAGCGGGGTGCATTTTCCAGAGGGCGGCAGATACCATGCGGGGCGTGGGTGCCGATGCTGGCAAAAAAATCGTACCGGCGACAGCAACACTGCGACCGCTGGAGTTGCAACGATTGCAGAGCAAGGAAGATCAAAAACCTTCAAGCGGAGATTCAGGGTGCTGGGCTGGCAGTTACAACTTATGTATCCGAAAGACCACCTATCACGACAGACCCAGAGGCAAAGGCTTTGAGTAAGTTATTGAGACAAGTTTGTGGAGCATGGTGGACGGTGCGAAGTGATTCGAGAATAGTTATTATTGCGAAATCTGCGCACCTTGATGCTGTTCGTTTGCGTACTAAATATATCATGGAAGCTCTGATTGTAGACGTCTTGAACGAACCATGGAGTCAATCCTTTGCCAAGCGGATTACCAGACCGCACGGGCAGAAAGAACAGAAGGTAAAAAACACTGACAGTGCCTATGCTCAGTGGATTGGCGAGGAAGGCGGGGAAGTAGCCATGCAAGAGTTTACGGCGCTTAAAAGCGATCCTCAGCGTGCTAAATGGCTATTGCATCACATGGATGAGGTTGTGCTCTACAATCAGGGGAAAGAAATCATGGAAGAATATCAAGCGGGGGCTGAAGTCTCACTCAGGGGGGCAAGCCCCCCCGAACCCCCCCGGCAATTACAATTGAATGAGAAAGAGACTGTAAGGGCGGCGGACGCCGTAGGCGGCATGACGCGCCGCACTGCAAGGAACGTATGTAATTGAAAGAGGAAATGTATGATGCCTACAAAAACTATAACAAAGCGGCTCGCCGAGTGGGAAAGAAAATTTGAGGAAGCCGCAAAGCGTAAGAAGCAAAAGGCAAAGGTGAAACATGAGCAAAAGAGCAAGTAAGTATTGTGCATCATACCCCTGCAATCAGATAGCCACGAACGGCGCTTACTGTACCCAGCATCAACCTATCAGGGCAGAGAAGCAGGCAGAGCCATTCTATTTAAGCACCTCGTGGCGAAGGTTTAGGGATTACTATATAGGCTTACACCCCTTATGCGAGATGTGCTTAGCTGAGGGGCGCGAGGTGCCGGGGCAGATTGTCGATCACGTCCGGGAGATCAAGGACGGCGGGGCACTGACAAGCGAGGACAATGCAATGACCCTTTGCCACTGGCACCATAACAATAAGACGGCAGAGGCGAAAGCTGTCAGAAATCATCAATTAGGCTACGGGAATAACCCGCCCGGTAACTCAGAGCGAGTTTTTCAGGTGTTTTAGCCATAGGAGGTAAATGGAATGTCAAAACTTAAACCGACAGCACTTTTAGAACTTGAAAAGGGCAAACTGTACAGCGATCAGCGCGACCGTGCTGAACTGGAACCAAAGCCAGAACGGGAATTGACGCCACGATGCCCACGTCGCTTTTCAAAAGAAGAGCGGCGGGCATGGAAAGAGATTGCGGCAGTCTTGAAAAACTATGGCCTGTTCACGATTGCTAATGCAATCCAGTTGGAATTGCTGACAACGACCTGGGTGCAATATCTGGATTGTTGCAAGCAGATGGTGTTGGCCCCGGCGATCATTATCAAGGGGCCGGACGGCGGGAGCATGTATAACCCGCACTTTAACGCACAACATCGGTTAGGCGTACTGGTTGACCGGTACAGCCAAAACTTAGGGCTATCATCAATCGCACTGGCGAAGATAGGAACATTGATGCTGAAGAGTAAAAAGAAATCAGAGATGGAATCTCTACTGGATTAACCATGATTAAGAAAGACGGATTAGAAAAGGCGTTACGAGTCAAGACCTTCATTGAGAACTTGACCTTCTCAAAAGGGCAGTGGGCCGGACAGCCGTTCAACCTGCTACCGTGGCAATGGGAAGATGTTGTCCTGCCGGCATTCGGCACATTAAAGAAAGATGGCTTCAGGCAATATCGTTTTGTCTATATCGAAATCCCCAAAAAGAACGGGAAAAGTGAACTTGGAGCTGCGCTGGCCCTATACCTTTTGTGTGCTGATGGTGAAGGAAAGCCGGAAGTTTATAGCGCGGCAGGCGACCGGGAGCAAGCTGGCCTTGTTTATGAGGCGGCGGCGCAGATGGTGAAAAACAGTCCGGTTCTATCAAAATGCCTGAAGGTTTTAGACAGCCGGAAACGAATTATCAATCCGAGAAACTCCGGATTTTATCAAGTCCTATCGTCGGAATCTGAGCTTCAGCATGGATTGAGCCCCAGCGCGATAATCTTTGATGAATTACACGCCCAGCCGACCGACCGCCTCTGGAACGTACTGACAGCCGGGACGGATTACGCAAGGTCACAACAATTAGTTTTTGTCCTGACTACAGCCGGGATTTACGATAAAAATTCTATTTGGTGGAAAATCCGAACCAGAGCGCAACAAATTGAAAAAGGAATTATCAAGCAGCCTGACTTCCTGCCGGTTCTCTATATCGCCGACCCGGAAACCGATAATCCCGATGATGAAGAATTGTGGCGGCGGGTAAATCCGTCAATCGGTCATATTTTTGATATTGATAAAATCCGGGCGGACTATGCGACAGCCAAGAATGATCCGGTTGACTACCAGAACTTCTTGCGCTTCAGGTTGAACATACCAATCAAGAGCCTTTCCCGATGGATGCCGATGGACAAATGGGATGCCTGCGCCGACCCTGTAAACCTTGACAGCCTCAAGGGGAGAAAGGCTTACGGTGGGCTTGACTTGGCCTCTAAGAATGACCTTGCAGCCTTTGTGATGGTTTTCCCACCTGAAGCGGACGGCGGCACCTGGGATATCCTCTGCAAATTCTACTGCCCTGAAGAGGGAATCTTGAAACGGTCCAGAATTGACCGCGTAAACTACGATATTTGGTCAAGGCAGGGTTTTTTGACCTCTACCCCTGGCGATTGCATTGACTACAATTTTATTGAAAACGACATCTTTCAGGCGGCGAAGGATTATGACCTCCGGGAAATCGGCTTTGATAGCTGGAATGCAACATCGACCGCTAACAGAGTAATGGAAAAGCTCAATCCGACGAACGCCGACAATGGCTTCAGGATGATGGAGGTTCGCCAAGGTGCAAAGTCCTTTAACGAACCCGCTAAAGACTTGCTTGTCAAGGTGATGAATAAGCAGATTCGGCATGGCGGAAACCCCGTTTTGAGATGGTGCGCTGATAATCTCGTTATGAGGTCAGACCCGAACGGAAACGTCGCACCTGATAAGCAAAAGGCAAGGGATAAAATTGACGGCATGGTTGCGCTGATAATGGCTATGTCCGGGGCCTTGCGGCACCAAGCAAAGGAGGTTGAACCGACGATCACTTGGATTTGATGCCTTAGCATCACAACAATCAGGGTTTTCCTGAAGGGTGGCCACCTGGAAGGGAACGAATAGAATAACAGACCGGCATTAGGGTGCCCTAACACCTTAGTGCCGGTTTTTTATTGCCCTGAAATTAAACAAAAACAGGAGGTTAAAATGGAGAGAAGGAGTTTTAAGATTGAGGTTGGCAGTTTAAGAGCGGAAACACGGACAGTCGAGGCGAGTTTGTCAAGTGAATTTCCGGTGTTACGTCGTGAAGGTGAAGAAGTACTTTCACATAAACCGGGGGCGATTGACCTGAGCCGGGCACCTTTACCCCTTCTAAGGGCGCACGACAATTCCAGTCTGCCCGTGGGGGTTGTCGAGAATCTGAGCGTCGTCGGTGGCAAGTTGCGCGGCACCATCCGGCTTTCAGCGAACGAGGATGGGCTGTGGAAAGACATCCAAGACGGAATCTTGAGGAACCTAAGCATTGGCTATCAGATTCTTGAACGGGTGAAAACCAAGGCCGGATTTATTGCAACTAAGTGGCTTCCCTATGAATGCAGCTTAGTGGCGGCACCCGCAGACAACACGGTCGGGATTAACCGATCAATTAACAATAATAAGGAGCGTAAGATCATGGACAAAAATGACGTATTGAAAAGTAAAACGGCGGCAATTAGTGAATTGGCAGAGCTGGCCAAAAGCGGCGAAAATGCCGAGAGGATGGAAGAAGTCAAGGGTGAAATCCGCTCTTTTGACAGCCGTCTTGAAGCCTTTGAAATGGCCGATGCCGGGCGGAAGGATGTCAAGGGATTTGTCCCGGACGTTAAGAAGGTTGACAGGTCTATCATTGAAATGGGCGGTGGGCCTGTGGCTAACAGGTCGTTTGCTGGCATGTTCAACGGTGGCAAGCCTCTGGACGTTGATGAGGAAGCAATCCGGGCTTTCCGGGCGCAGATGGTTGAAGGGGTTTTTTCGTCCGGCGGCGCGAGTGTTCCAGAGCCCTTAGCAGCGGCATGGTTGGATAGTTCCCTGGAATCTGAAGTAATCCGACCTCGTGCGACCGTGTACTCTATGGAGAGCGCGACCCGTAAGGCAATCGGCTGGGATTGCAAAAATCAGACAGGTGGCTCTTTGTTTGGCGGTTTTTCCATGCAGATGCTGTCTGAGACAGGAACCGGCACCCCGCAAGTCGGCAAGTTGCGCGTGATCGAACTGGCGGCAAAGAAAGGCGGGATTTTTTGCGAAATTTCTAACGAATTGTCTGAGGATGGCATGGGGATTGACGCCCAGATCGACAATGCAATTCGCCTTTCTATCGGCTACGGCTTGGACAACCTGTTCATCAATGGCGTGGGCGCTTCAGAACCCCTTGGCCTGCGTAATTCCCCGGCGAAGATCGTCGTGGCAGAGGAAACCGCGCAGGCTAACGACACCATCGTTTATCAGAACCTCGTGAATATGTACGCGAGGATGTACCCGGCAGGGCGGCAGAGAGCCGTCTGGATTGCCAACTCCGGTACCCTGACGCAGCTTATGGGCCTGACCATCGGGACCGCTTCGGCTTATGTTCCGGTAATGACGGAATCGAACGGCCAATTTTATATCTTTGGTCGTCCCGTCCTGTTCAATTCTCATTCCCCGGTTCTGGGAGATGAGGATGACATCATGTTTGTTGATCTGTCTCAATACACAATTGGCGTTCGTCGTGATCTGCGTATCGAGAAGAGCACAATCCCCGGATGGACTCAGGACTTGCTTTCCTATCGTGCCCTGATTCGTTTCGACGGCCTCTGCACCTGGAACACCTACCTGACCCCGAAAAACGGCAGCACCATGTCCTGCATCGTCGGCCTTGGCGAGCGTGACACCTAACCAATTAACCCCTAACAGCCGGGAGCAATCCCGGCACCTATAAAGGAGAATTACAATGAGATTATCTGAGACGATGAAAAAGGTGCCTTTGCTGGCTTCTGCGGACATTACCGCTGGCGTGGATTCTGATTCAATCAACATGAGCGATTATATCAATGCGTCGTTTGACGTCGTTTTTGGGCCTGGCTACACGGAAGTTGGCGGCACGGGCGGCGCGGTGGTGAAGCTCTATTCAGGCGTAACAGTCGGGGCCAAGACCACGGCCTTAACCTTTAATTATCGCTATACCGGCGGCGCTATCGGGGCGGCAAGCGCTGACATTTTATCGGATTTTGCAACGTCGGCAGCTTTGACCTGTGCGGCGGCTACCTATACTTCCCGGATGCTCACTATCGAGATTGACGCGGCTGAAATGGCAAGTGGTCATTCATGGCTGACCCTGGAAATCGGGAATCAGGCGGGAGCGGGGGAAATGGTGATCGTAGCGCACCTGACGCCGAAATATCAGAGTGCAGCGGAAGTCACCTGCTTGACGTAATTAAACCATGGGCGGGGTGAAATATCCCCGCCTACTTATGAGGATAATAAAATGAAATTCTTTGATTCACTATTCAAAAAGAGAAGTTGGGCGAATCTTGACGCCTTCGAGGGCCGGGAAACGTCTTACGGCATACATATCAATGAGACCGTGGCGCTGGGCATTCCTGCCGTTTATGCTTGTATCAGGGTGCTTACTGAGGCCATTGCATCCCTGCCCCTTATCACTTATGAGCGCTTTGCTAACGGTGATAAAGACCGGGCTAAGGGCTTTTCCCTATACCACTTACTACACGACGAGCCGAACCCCTTGATGACTTCTTTCGAGCTTAGGGAGCTGCTTGTGGGGCACTTATGCCTTAGAGGTAATGCTTATTGCTACATAGAGCGCGACGGTGGGGAAGTGGTGGCCTTGTGGCCTTTGCACCCGGATAAAGTGACAGTGGAAGTCTCAGGCCGGGAGCTTGTCTATAAACATCAAAATGATGGCGTGGAAAAAGTCTATCCCATGGCGGACATTCTTCATATCCGGGGGCTATCCGCTGACGGCATTATCGGCTTTTCACCTCTGACATTGCTTAGGGATACTTTCGGCTATAGCAAGGCCGTTCAAGAATATTCATCAAGTTACTTTCGCAACGATGCGAGCCCCGGTGGGATTCTAACGACAGCGCAGACATTGGGCGTAGAGAATCAGGCAAATTTAAGAAACGCATGGTCAACAGGGCATGAAGGCAAGGGCAAGCATCACCGGGTTGCGATTTTGGGCAATGACCTGAAATGGCAATCAATAGGCGTATCCCCGCAGGATTCACAGTTGATCGAATCTCAGAAATTTTCAGTGGTAGAGATTGCAAGGATTTTCCGTATCCCATTGAATTTAATCATGGATTATGAAAGATCGACCTACGCGAATGTTCAGGAACAGAACCGCAGCTTTCTAACCCATACCCTTCAGCCGTGGCTTTCCCGGATAGAAGGAGCAATGACGAAATCCCTTTTAACGGAATCCGAGAAGGAAAAATACTTTATCGAGCATCTTACACAAGGCTTTCTCAGGGCCGACACTAAGATTCGCTATGAGTCTTACAAGGTGGCTATTGAGGCCGGTTTTCTGACGATTGACGAGGTGCGACAGCTTGAAAACATGAATGCACTTCCTAAGCCAGAGGTGGCGCCATGATTGACCAGAACGATCTTGATTACTGGGTTGGTGCGCTACAGCATACTACGATGACCAAGCGGGAGTTGGAGCGCTACCTTCGGGACGCGGGACTAACCCGGCAAATGTCAAAGATCATTGCTTCTAAATGTGGGCGGAAATACGCCGAAAGTGATTAGGAGGATGACATGGAAACCAGATCAGACAAAGGCGAGCCCCACGAATTCCACCCTGAAGGTTATTATGGGCTCTGGCTATCCGTGACGGTTGCGGCTGTTCACGCTATCCGTCGCAATCGCAAAGGGAAGGAGTTAGCGATGGCTTTTATCCAAGACCCTAATAACGCTTTTTTTGAGATGGTGGCCGAAAAATTAAACCTGAACCCCGAAAGGCTTAGAAACAAAATCTTAATGAGGTGACGAAATGGATTGTAATTCCTGTCAAGATCGTTCAGAATGTAAAACTCTATGCAAGGATATCAGTAAAAAGGTTGGGGCCGGGATTCGGATGATGCATAGAAAGTTTGACGACCATATTGTTTTATTCCCGCTTTACAACCAAGTACGTTTTTCGGAAATTGCAGATCATAGAGTTGATGAATTTTCTGATGCCGACACCGTTCCCTGGTCAAGTGGCGATTGTCGGTTGCGAAAAACTTCAGTTTTTATTGAGCACTTTTTTAATAAAACCCCAATTTCTGAACTGGCTGAGCGCTTTAAAGTTGATGATGAAGCTATAAAATCTGCATACAAAAACGCAAGAAATCAGATAAGCAAACTTATTGAGGCGCTGGACGCAAGGAAAACGGGTGCCCAAATATCACGGATAGAGAGGTTCACGAAAGACCAAAAATACTTCATGCTGGTTCACGTCTTCGGCTTTTCAATGAAGGAAGTCGCGGAAATGTTTAGTTGTGATCACGGCATAGTCGAGTTGGTGGTGGGCCGGATGGCAAGAAAATACGGTAAACTCTTTGCTGAACAGGCCAAAAAAGACGACACGACAATTACAGACCCGCCAATGAGCGACAAGCTTACTAATGCTGAGATAGTTAGAAGTGTTGATGCCTATTTCCAACAGGGACTTTCGAAAAATCAAGCATTCATTCGGATTGCCGAAAGGTTGTCTGCATTGCAAGGGCGGCACACAGCGGAGCTTTCAATAAAGCAAAGATATTACACGGCGATGGCGGCGCGCAAAAAGAAAGAGCCGGTGAAATCGAGCTATGAGGGAAAAACGTTACAAGAAATAAAAGAGATGAGGAAATTCTAAAACACCGGGGCGGGTGTGAAAGCCCCCCCAAAATATATTTAATAATAATTATTATTTACGGAGTTTTGTTTAGGAACGTTATAGGGATATTGCAAAGGGTAACATTTTAAAACTGATTATATTCAAATAGATGCGTGCCTTTTCAATCCCAGTACCGCCTACCAATAAAATCAAGGGGTTACGGCATAAGCCGTAACCCCTTCATCGTTTGAGGGTGTACCGTTTGGGTGTGCTTTTGAAAATTTTCCTTCAGTCGATGTCCCATTTTATTCGCTCTTCATTTTTTTTTGGAAGACGCATGCTCCTGCTGTTCAAAAAACCTATTGACTATTTCAATTAAACGTTTTAAATATGCGTTAAAGGTCATCTATAGGAGGCAACGATGAAGATCCCGAGAGAGGATACGGCAAGAACCCGTGGCAAACTGCTGGCGGCAGCGGGCGATATTTTTGCGGAGAAGGGTTTCCGGGAAACGACGATTGCAGAAATCTGCCTGAAGGCCGGGACCAACGTCGCCGCCGTCAATTACCACTTCGGCAGCAAGGAGGCCCTGTACAGCGAGGCCTGGCGGCAGGCCTTTGCCCAATCCATAGAGGCCCATCCCCCGGACGGCGGCGTGGCCGCCGATGCACCGCCGGAAGAGCGCCTGCGGGGGCAGGTCACGGCCCTGTTCCATCGGATTACAGACCCGAACAACCGGGAGTTCCGGTTCATGCAACGTGAGTTTTTCAACCCCACGGGCCTCTTGGAAGAGGTGACGCGGGAGGAGATCCGGCCCCTGCAGCAGCGGACCGAGCAGGTGGTCCGCGAGCTCCTCGGCCCGCAGATCGCCGAGCAGGTGGTGAAGTTCTGCGAAGTGGGGATCATCAGCCAGTGCATCAACCCGATGGTCATATGTAGCGGGCGAGCCCCGGGTAAGGAAAGCCCGGAGGGCCCGCAACGAATCGACGACATCGAGGCCTACGCCCGGCATGTCGTGGCTTTTTCCCTGGCCGGGATCTCCGCCGTTCGCGCGGCGGCCGAGGCGAATCGGGGCCGGGCCAAGGCGAAACCCCCCGGGAAAGGAAGCCGTCCATGAACCGCCTGCCACTGAAGTTGTTATCAAGCAAAGAAATCTTTCGTCTAAAACTCGACAAACTGTCATTCCTGCGAAAGCATGAATCCAGGCCTTGCAAGATTCTTTCGATTCCTGCTTTCGCGGGAATGACAAAAAGGGAAGATTTCCAAAGCTCTCGCGTCATCCTTCCTTGGGCGATATCCCTGATCGTTTCGGCACTCGCGCTCCTGTTCCTGGCCGGATGCGCCACGGTGGGTCCGAATTACGTCTCGCCCCGCACGACCTTGCCGACTGCCTGGAACACCCCGCTGCAAGGGGGGATCACGGTCTCGGCTGACCCCAAAGAACTCGCGGCCTGGTGGACGACCCTCAACGACCCGGAACTCTCGCGGCTCATCGACCGCGCGGCGGCGGGCAACCTCGACCTGAAAAAGGCCGTTGCACGCGTTCGCGAGGCGCGCGCCCGCCGTGGCCTGAGCAAGACCGGTCTCTATCCCGCACTCGACGCCTCGGGCTCCGCCAGCCGGAGCCGTGGCAGCGGCGACATAGGCCCGACCGCGACCACCGACCTCTTTTCCGCGGGCCTGGACGTCTCCTGGGAGATCGATCTTTTCGGCGGGGTCCGGCGTTCGGTGGAGGCGGCCGATGCGGACGTGCAGGCCGCCGGGGAAGACCTCCACGACACGCTCGTCTCGCTTTTGGCCGAGGTCGGCATCAATTACGTCGATCTGCGCACCGCCCAGGCCCGTCTTGCCGTGACCGAGACCAGCCTGAAGAGCCTGGAGGAGACGCATAGCCTGGCGCAATGGCGCGCCCAAGCCGGCCTCGGCGACGAACTCGCGGTACAGCAGGCCCGCTACAACCTGGAGAGCGCCCGCAGCCAGATCCCGACCCTGTTGACCGCGATCGCGGAGGCCCAAAACCGTCTGGCGGTCCTCCTGGGCGAGGCGCCGGGTGCGGTGCACGCGGAGCTTTCGAAGCCCGAACCGGTTCCGATCCTGCCCCCGGAGGTCGCAATCGGGGTGCCGGCGGACCTCCTCAGGCAGCGGCCCGACGTGCGCAAGACCGAGCGGCAGCTCGCGGCGCAGACGGCGCGGATCGGCGTCGCCACGGCGGATCTCTACCCCAAACTCAAGCTGAGCGGCGCGATCGGTCTTCAGGCCCTTGCCTTCGGCGGCCTTTTCAATGCGGCAAACGCCACCTCCAGCGGCTCTTCCGGCCTCACCTGGCGGGTCTTCGACGCCGGCGCGATCCGGAAGAACATCGAGATCCAGTCCGCCCTGCAGGAGCAGTCACTCATCGCCTACGAGTCTGCCGTGCTCGGGGCCCAGGAGGAGGCGGAAAACGCGATCATGGCCTATGCCCAGGAACAGCGGCGCCGGCAGTCGCTCGCCTGGGCCACCCGGTCCGCCCAGGCGGCGGCCGAGCTCGCCGGGATCAAGTACCGCGCGGGGCTGATCGATTTTACCGCGGTGCTCGAGGCCGAGCGGTCGCTCCTTGGCTTCCGGGATCAGCTCGCCCAGAGCGACGGGGCCATCGTCACGAACATGGTCAGACTCTACAAGGCCCTGGGCGGTGGGTGGACCGTGCTCACACCGGCTGAAAGGGAAACGTCCACAAACGGAGCAAAATCATGACCGAACAAAACAATGAAAAGGGGATCGCCGAAACCCTGGAAATCGGCAAGGAAGGCCGGCCGGTCCGGAGATTGGGGCGCTGGGCGGCCGTCGTCCTCGCCCTGGTAATCGCGGCCGGGGCGGCCTGGTATTTTCTGAAACCCGATCCGAAGGCGGCGACGACACAATACAAGACCGAGCATGTCAAACGGGGTGACCTTACGGTGATCGTCACCGCCACCGGCACCCTGAAGCCGACCAACTCCGTGGATGTGGGGAGCGAGCTGTCCGGGATCGTCAGGAGCGTGGAGGCGGACTACAACAGCCGCGTCAAGGTCGGGCAGATCCTGGCGCGCATCGACACCTCGAAGCTGGAGGCGACGATCACCCAGTCCCAGGCGGCGCTTGAATCGGCCCAGGCCAAGGTTCTGCAAACCAAGGCCACGGTCACGGAGACCAGGGCAAAGCTGGCCCAGCTCAAAAACGCCCGCGAGATCAGCGCAGGCAGGCTCTCCTCGCAGGCCGAGGTCGATGCGGCGGAGGCGGCCTTCGCCCGCGCCCAGGCCGACACCGCCAGCGCCACAGCGGTGGTCTCTCAGGCCCGGGCCGTCCTCGATGCGAACGAAACGGACCTCGCCAAGGCGGTGATCCGCTCGCCGATAAACGGCATCGTCCTGAACCGCAGCATCGAACCCGGGCAGACCGTGGCCGCTGCCTTCACCGCCCCGGTGCTCTTCAGCCTGGCCGAAGACCTGACCAGGATGGACCTGCACGTGAACGTCGACGAGGCCGATATCGGCAAGATCAAGGAGGGGCAGAAGGCGACCTTCACCGTGGCCGCCTACCCGAACCGCACCTTCACGGCGCAGATCACCCAGGCCCGCTACGGCTCCTCCACGACCTCGGGCGTCGTGACCTACGAAACGATCCTCAAGGTGGCCAACCCCGACCTCGCCCTGCGGCCCGGGATGACAGCCACTGCGGACATCACGGTCCGGGAGCTCAAGGGCGCCATCCTGGTCCCAGGCGCGGCGCTCCGTTTCACCCCGCCCGTGGTACAGGTGGAACAGAAGACCTCCCGCGGCCTGTTCTTCTCGCTCTTCCCGCGGCCAGCCGGCCAGGCGCAGAAGAGCGACGAGATCGGCGCCGGCAAGGGGAAGCAGCGGGTCTGGGGCCTCAAGGATGAGAAGCCCATCGCCGTTGCCATCACGACCGGCTGGGCCAACGGCAGCCTGACCGAGGTCACCTCCGGCAACCTGGCAGTCGGCACGCCTCTGATCGTCGACATCCTGGCGGGGGCAACGAAGTGACGACCGCAGAAGAATACGCAAACGGCGCCGGGACGCAGCCCGAGAATTTGGTCGCCTTCCGCGGGGTCACGAAGGTGTACGGCCGGGGAGACGCCTCGATGCAGGCCCTGCGCGGGATCGATCTCGACATCTCCGGGGGCGAGTTCGTGGCGATCATGGGGCCGAGCGGATCGGGCAAGTCGACTGCGATGAACATCCTGGGCTGCCTCGACACGCCCACCTCCGGGAGCTACCTTTTCAAGGGAATCGAGGTGGGCACGCTGAGCCGCAACCAGCGGGCCCTGCTGCGCCGCCACTACCAGGGGTTCGTGTTTCAGGGGTACAACCTCCTCAACCGCACCTCGGCCCTGGAGAACGTGGAGCTGCCGCTCCTCTACCGCGGCGCCTCCGCCTCCGAGCGCCGGGCGCGCGCCCGCGAGGCGCTGGAGACCGTGGGGCTCACGGGGTGGGAGACCCATTCGCCTGGCGAGCTCTCGGGGGGACAGCAGCAGCGCGTCGCCATCGCCCGCGCAATCGTCACGAAGCCAGCGGTCCTGCTGGCCGACGAGCCGACGGGGAACCTCGACACGGCCCGCAGCCGCGAGATCATGGAGCTTCTGACCGCCCTGAACCGCGAGCGGGGGATCACCGTCATCATGGTCACCCACGAGCAGGACATGGCCGTTTACGCGACGCGGATCATCCGGTTCATGGACGGCCTGGTCGCATCGGATCAGCCGAACGGGAGGGAATCCTTATGATCGGCAATACCATTCTTCTGGCCCTGCGCGAGATCAAGCGCAACGTCCTGCGCTCCTTCCTCACCATCCTCGGCATCGTTATCGGCGTGGGGGCCGTGATCACCATGGTGACCATCGGCGGCGGCGCCACCCTCCAGGTCAGGCAGCAGATCGCGAGCCTGGGGAGCAACATGCTCATCGTCAGCGCAGGCAAGCGCATGGGGCCGGGCCAGGCTTCCAGCGCGTCGCTTTTCAAGGAGGCCGACGCGGAGGCCATCGACGCCGAGATCAGCGATATCGCCGCCGTGGCCCCGGTCACCACCCAGTCGCTTAAGGCCATCTCCGGAAACCAGAACTGGTCCACCTCCGTGGTCGGGACCGACAACCGGTACTTGCGGGTCACCAGCCGGGTTATCGGGGCGGGACGGTCCTTCAACGACGGCGAGCTGCGCGGCGGCGCGGCGGTCTGCGTCCTGGGGGAGACGGTGAAGAAGAAACTCTTCGGCAGCCAGGAGGCCCTGGGCGAGAGGATCCGCCTCCAGAAGTTCTCCTGCGAGGTCATCGGTCTCATGGAGGGGAAGGGGCAAAGCAGCATGGGGATGGACCAGGACGATCTGGTGGTGATCCCGCTCCGCACCTTCCAGCGGCGCGTTTCCGGCAATCAGGACGTCTCCCTGATCCAGATCTCGGTCCGGGAGGGCGCCTCCACCGACAAGGCCAAGAAGGACATCGAGCGGCTGATGCGCGACCGGCGCCATCTGGGGCCGAGCGATGACGACAATTTCACCGTGATGGATATGAAGGAGATCACGAACATGCTGACGGGAACCACCAAAATGCTTACCGCGCTTTTGAGCGCGGTCGCGGCGGTGAGCCTCCTGGTCGGCGGGATCGGCATCATGAACATCATGCTGGTTTCCGTGACCGAGCGGACCCGCGAGATCGGCATCCGGCTCGCTATCGGCGCCCTGGAACGGGAGGTACTTACCCAGTTCCTGGTGGAGGCGGTGGTACTCTCCTCCTTCGGCGGCCTCATCGGCATCGCCCTGGCCCTGGGCGGATCGCTGTGGCTATCGGCTGTGCTCAACGTGCCTTTCGTCTTCAACGGGGGGATCGTCCTGACCGCCTTCCTCTTCTCGGCGCTCGTGGGGGTGATCTTCGGCTATTTCCCGGCGCTCAAGGCTGCCCGCCTGGATCCCATCGTGGCGCTGCGGCACGAATGAGCCTTTAGAAAAATCATAAACGCCATCAAATGATGTGCCGATCGCACGCAGATTTCGAGTTGTTCCCTGAAATGGTGAAAGCATGTCCAATGTAAAAAAAGTGAACATAAATAACTGCATCGGAGTACGGACGCTGCAACTGTTGTTTGCGTGCCTTGCCATTTTCTGGGGCGGACTTCCGGTTTACGCCGCCGGAGTGACAATCATCACTCACGGTTGGAACCCGTCATCAGGCGCCCCTGTCTGGCTCGAATCAATGCGCGACGCCATTGCGGAAAAACATCTCGCCGGCGAGAAAAGTTACGGAAAAATAACTGTGACAAAACAAGAGGGCTCCCTTATTGCCGCCTGTGCCCCATGGGATTTTGATGCCGCGACGGGCAGCACCGGAGAAATCATTGTCGTTCTTGACTGGTCGGCTGTCGCCAACCATCTGCTGGGTGGACCTTCCGTGCAGGATATAGCAGCAGTGGTCATCGACAAGATTGTCTCCTCGCAAAACGGAAAACGGCCGCTTGCCGAATTGCCAATTCATCTGATAGGACACAGCCGCGGCGGCGGAATGGGATCCGAGCTTGCCCGGCTCCTCGGCGAACGGGGAATTGTTGTGGATCATCTCACAACCCTCGACCCGCACCCACTGACAAACGCGGACATCCAACCATTTTTTTCCCCGGCTGTCATCGACACTCCGGCGGCAATTTACGAAAATGTGATATTTGCCGACAATTACATGCAGACCGGCGAGTATCCGGAAGGCATCCCGATATCCGGCGCCATAAACCGTGTATGGAAAGAGCTGGCCGGCGGATATTACGACAACGGCGCCCCGTTTTCCGGACACCGCAACGTCTATCTGCTCTATCAGGGAACGATAGACGCCGGGAATCCTGTTTACAATGGAGAGGCCACGATGGAGCAGGCCGAACGTGCGAAATGGTTCAGCACGGAGGAAGAAGCCGGCGACAGGGCCGGTTTTGCCTTCAGCCGTATCAAGGCAACAAACCCGAGACCTGCGGACGGTCTGCACAGAAATGCTCTGTTCAGAGGCGCCGGAAGCCGCATTGCTGTATGGGGGAACCATTCCCTATGGCCCAATATAGCGGATGTGCAATTAATTCATGACGGCGAGATCCTCGAATCCGGGCAGCGCATGGTCCGGCGGGGAGACGAGATAACGCTGCGAATGGTGATTAGCGATCATGACAGCGGCGGTGAAATCAGGGTGTACTTTGACAGGGATCGCAACCCGTACAACGGTAACGACCTCGCAGCGGCGGAAGCGGTTATTTCATATACCGCCGGAGACAACTTTCAGGAAAAGATTGCCCTCATAAACACATCCCGGTTTACAGCGGGAACGGGGATGTTTATACGGATCAGTATAGCTGATGGCTCATTCACCCGTTTTTTCTACGCACCCGCACAACTGTCGATTTCTGAAAATTTTCTCGATAACGCAATTATCATACTAAGAATCATGGCCGATCTACCCGTGCCTGTCACTGCCGACCTTCCCGGCGACATGGACGGAGATCAGAAAACCAGTATCGCCGAGGCCCTCTATCTTCTGCAGAAAACAGCCGGACTGCGGGATTGATGACATTGGAAAAGGCGAGAAATCATGAATACTTACTTCAATCTTGGGACACCAGTGAATAGACTTTTATATTTAAAATCCGGGTTCATCCGGTTTTTGCGTACTTTTGACTTGAAAAAAATGGACATGCAACCCCAAAAGGAAATTTGGGAAAGTGGTTATTGGTGGCGTGTTGGCAAAACAAATGCCAACGCTCTCATTGGTGGTCATATCTATCTGCACTCGGCACAAACAGCCCCCTCTCATCAGGACGGCAAAATCACCGGCTATCGCATACAACACGGGGGACAGTTCGACGGGCGTTACATTTTCGGTTTCTTCCCTCTAATCAGCATCTCGGTGTCATCGCTGATGGTTCTTGGTCATTTCGTTACAAGCAGATGGTTTTGTAACTTATTGTCTTAGACCTGATCAGAAGCGAGATTAAAAAACGTCGCCGGTTAAGCGAGAATGGATATCTCCTTGCTGATTGGGGATACGTCGATATAGCGGCTATGCAACGAGTCAGATGACAATTTCATCCTGTACTGGATGGGTTGGGAATACGCTGAAATCCAGAAATAAAAAAAGGGGCCACGTCACAGTGGTCCCTTTTTTTGTCTTGACTGTCAAGAACTGTGAAAGCGATTGTTCAAGCCGATGTCTTCAATCGTTCCGCGATCCAGAACTTTATAACTGATTGCCGGGTAACGCCAAGCTCACGAGCGGCCTGGTCAAGACGTTCGATCATCCAGGCGGGAAAATCGACGTTGACCCGACGTTGTTCCAATCCGGGACGGAGAATATTATCAAGGATGCAGTATTCCAAGACATCTTCACCAGCGTCAAACTTTTCGTCAAACTCCTTTGCTGTTATGGTCTTCATAAAGCATCTCCTCGTTTTTTCGGGAGCGGCGCACGGAAATGATGCGAATACGGTCTTCCCTAAATGTTGCGACGGCAGTCCAGAATGTTCCTCCGATTTTCCCTATCGTCAAAAACCGTGGTTCATCCAGCGTGGCGACGGGAACCTCAATCATTCCAGGGTCGTTCCAAAGAGCACAGGCTTCATGGAAATCAATCCCGTGTTTGTCCCTGTTGGTATTGCTCTTATTAGGATCATACTCGAACGTCGTCATGGGATATTAAATATACCTTTATTAACCGGTTGTCAAACAAAAATTCCCTTAACTTGTCTGCAAAACTGCCGCACATGGTAGTGGCGAGCATAGAAAAGGGGTCTTATTTTTCAAGGAACATCCCCACGCTTCTTCTCTCCTCCTTTATTGACAACGTCGACCGTCATTCCCCAATTTTGTATGTCTCTCATGATGTCATTTCCTTGTCGTCTTTGTTTGCGTTAGCGCGGCACGATAATGTCGAATAGCTTGTCGGTCCCCACCGGATCAAGGCGTCGCAGATTTTTGACGGCATCCAGCGCAGCTGGCCGGTTCCCGGAAAGGAGGTAGGCATTCCCAAGGTTGTTCCAGGTGGCGGCATCATGTTTCGTTTTTTAACAAATCCTCGAAGAGCGCGAAGCTCCTTTCCATCCGGCGTCAACAGCGGTAACCATTTTAAACAACTGGTGAGCTTTATGGTAGTGCAACATCGTCGGCCATATATTTTAACAGGCGTTAAATAAAATATTGACAGGGCATCGTCGATAGGATACAAAAAACCAAACAGCCGGAAAATACAGCTATTTAAGGTGTCGGTCTTACTTACACGGCATTTCAAAAGGCAAAAAGGAGGAGCAGCGCTTATGAAGAAAGTAGTGGTCGTGATTTTGATTGTATTGGCAGTTTTGGGGCTGGGGACATGGCTTTTCCTGCCGGCGGGGTTGCGCGCCGTGGGGCTGCATCCGGAATACGCCGGTCAAAAATACCAGCTTCCCGGTGGAAAGGCCCTGATCATCACCACCAGCCATGATCGGCTTGGGGAAAACGGGAAGAAAACCGGCGTTTTCGGGTCGGAGATGACGGTTCCCTATTACGAGTTTGCCGACGGCGGGATGACGGTTGATCTGGCCAGCGTCAGGGGGGGAGAAATTCCCATTGATCCGCTGTCGTTTAAATGGCCTATGGAAACAGCCGTTGACGACCGCTTCCTGAATGATTCCGAGTTTCAGCGGAAGGTCAAACGGTCCCTTCTCATCATCCTGAGGGACGTGAACAAAAAATATGGCCGACTCAATCTGGCCAAGATCATGAACGATATCATGGACTATCACACATTTACCGAGGATGCGGCCAGGATCGCCGACAACGCGGGGGTTCGCCATCTGCTTTTGACCCACATCCTGCCGCCCCTGCCGGTTGCCGATCTCAAAGAGGCGTTTCTGGGCGACTCCGAAAAATTCTACCGGGGGCCAATCACCATCGGGGAGGATGGCATCGCTCTTAGCCTGCCGGCCGGAACCGGGGAGATCATCAAGCGGATGCTTTTGTAAGAGTGCTACGCGGGATTTTGACAACCCGGGCATTTCCTGCGGCGCCTGCTTTTGCGGGGCCATAAAACCATTTTCTTAATTCGCGGAGGCAATTATGGATTTAGCGGAAATCAGGAGACTTGGCGAAGAGTTGTACGATAAACTCCATCTTCCGACCTGGCCGGTGGGGATCACCTACCTCAAAAAAACGGAGGACATCCCGCAACAGGCGCTCCGGCCATCGGCAATCGGTCAGAAATGGAGCCTGTGCCAGGCCTTCACCTATGCGCGCCGCCACGGCTGGCAGGTGGCGATGACGGCGGGCGACAATTTCTGCGTGCCTGCTTCCGCCTTCCATAAATGGGTGGATGTGTCCGACGAGGATCTTGTCGAAAGCCAGGTGCAGCAGGGGTGGCACAAGAACCGGGCGGCCGAGCGGAACCGGTTTAATTTTTTTCAGAACCTGTTTGCCGGCCCGGAGGGGGAAAAAACGCTGGCAAAAATGAGGGAATACATAGGATTTCTCTCTTTCCCGCTGCATAAGGCGCCCACGGCGCCGGATTCAATCATTGTGTTCGGCGACGGCACGCACATCAATCATCTCATCCAGGCGCTCTGCTATGATTATTCATTGCCGGTGATGTCGGCATTTGAGGGTTTCGAGGAGAGCTGTTTCAAGGGGGGAATGGTCCCCTTTCTTACCGGCCGCCCCCAGGTCGTCATTCCCGGCATGGGGGACCGCGCGTTTGCCGGCATCTCCCCGGAGGAGCTGGCCATCGGCCTTCCGGCTTCGCTTTTGCCGACGGCCGTCGAAAACCTCTTTAAGTCGGGCGGGGAACTGAACATCGGGCAGCC
Source organism: Syntrophales bacterium (assembly GCA_023229765.1). Lineage (NCBI taxonomy): Bacteria > Pseudomonadati > Thermodesulfobacteriota > Syntrophia > Syntrophales > Syntrophales bacterium. The sequence continues at coordinate 49,866 of JALNYO010000017.1, forward strand.
GGTGAAAACCCTTTTGCCGATGGGGCTCGATGAATCCATCACGCCGGGATTCGCCTATCTGCAAAGTAAAATCAAAAAAGCAGACTGACAATAAGCATTCGAACCATTAACCTGCCCTTTATGGTGTTGTCTTGGGAAAGGTCGCATCAGACTGGGGACATCTCCTTATTTTTTATCTGCGGGGATATTGCGTCTGTTTTCCATAAGCCATGCCAGTGAAACCATATCGTGGGCAACAACCGATTCCGAAGCAATAACCAGGCCGGTTGGGGGTTGATGGACATGCCCCTTATCCGGGCCGAAGGTGGTGAGTATTTTGTCTGCCGCGGAAATAACCAAACGCTGCTTTTGGAGCAGTGTCCGTGCGGTATTGGCTTCCGCCGTTTTTTCGTGAAACGTGGCCGCATCCCGATGGTACTCCAGGCGCGTGTCCGTTCGCCAGTAGCCTACCGCCGCCTTCATCCCCAGGGTGGCGCCCGCGAGAACAACCCGGGTATGACGATACGCTGCCGACGGCCGGCCCTGGGGAATATCTTTGGACGCGACGGAGCTTTCGCCTGAGCCAAAGACGGCCAAGGCCGATACGGCAGCCGCGCCTTTTAAAAAATCCCTTCGCCTCATAAGTCAACTCCCGGAAATTTGCATGCTTCGTTGTGCCCCACGGGCATGGGGGTTTATTGATGATCATCCCAGAGATCCTGGGCCGCCTGATTCAGTCCGAGTTCCATTAGTTTCTCTTTTGTCGGTTTACCCGTTTCCCAGTCCCACCGGCTTACGTCATAAAATTCCCTCAACATAATGTCCATGGCTGGTTCTATCCCTGCTGTCGCGCCCTCCGGCAAGGCTCGGCTGACAATTTTCGGCAGTCGGTCCTCCTGCCTCGTCACCCCCAGTTTATTGTTTATGGCCCGCTTCAGGTTAAGGGAGCGCTCTCCGAAGGCAAGCAAGTCCATGGCGTTATACTGAATGCCTATAATGGCAGTCAGAGCACGGGCAATCAGTGAAGCCGGCATCGGCGAAAAATGGCACAGGGTGAGGCTATTGTAGAGTTCGCTGAAATGGAGATTTTTTGCCGCCATCGCCCCCTTTTGGGCCGGATCGTTTTTATCGGAAAAAGAGATTCCCAGCTCCAGGCCAACCTCGTTTCCCGGGGCATCCAGGATATAAAAGCCGCCTTTCAAGTGGCAGGCGCCCCTGGGACCGACGGCGTATGAAAGCGCGGCGCCCTGGTAGGCGCGCGAGTCGTGCATCGGAAATTCAAGCCCTTTTACATGGGCCGCTTCCTCAGGATCCACCCCGAGAAGGACGGCCATTTCCTTGACGCCTTTTGACAGGACAACACCGAACCCCTCCTGATCGATGATCATCTCCAAAAGTTTGAGGATAACCGCGCCGTCGCCCCACTTAATTTCCACGCCGGTTTGTTCCTTCGTGAGAATGCCCTGCTCGTACAAATGCATCGCAAAAGCGATGGACACTCCCGCCGATATGGTGTCTATCCCATGCCGATTGCAGAAATGGTTTGCCCTCACCACGGTATCAATGTCGAAGTTCATGCATAAGGGCCCAAACGCCGCGACTGTTTCATATTCAGGGCCATCTACCCTGGGGATGTCTTCACTGAAGTCCTTGATCATCTTGCCGCAGCCGACGGGACAACCGCGGCAGGCATAGGACGTCGTGTTATACCGGGATCTGAATGCCGGACCGTGCAACTTCCCGACGGGGAAAATGCTCTTTGTAAAATACCTGGTCGGGACATCCCCCAGACGCATGCCCAGATCAATATACATATTTGTGCCGTACAATTTGTACGCGTTCGTATTGGGGTTGCTCTTTATAGAGCCATGCGCCTCCTCTACGATCTGCTTAAGATCTTCGCTGTCGGCGGGTTCGGCCTTCTGATTTCCCGAAACGACCACGGCCTTAAGATTCTTCGCACCCATCAATGCCCCCAGACCACACCGTCCGGCAGTTCTTCCTTCGTCGTTCATGATGCCGGCAAACCTTATAAGTTTCTCGCCGCCTCTGCCGATACAGGCGGTCGAAGCCTTTTCCCCTGCCTCTTTATCGATCAGCTCCTGTGTCTCGTAGCTGTCCTTGCCCCACAGGTGCGAGGCTTCCCTGATTTCCGTCTTCTCCTGAGTAACCAATAGATATACCGGCTTCTCGGACTTGCCGGTAATGATTAGCCCGTCATGGCCGCTCCCCTTCAGCCGGAAGGGGAATATCCCGCCGGTTGTCGCCTCCCCCCAAAGACCGCCAGGCGCTATGCCGCAAATGGCCGCCCTGCTGACCATCGGGACACTGGAGCCGATAAAGGGTCCCGTTGCGAAAACCAGGGGGTTTTTCGGCGCCAACGGGTCCATCCCGGGCTTTACATAGTCATAGATCAACTTGGCTGCCAATGTTGAACCGCCGACATATTTCCTGAAATCATCATCGCTTACCGGCAAATCTTCAATTTTTCTATCGGTAAGATTTATCTTTAGGAATTTGCCAAAATAGCCCTTCATTGCCTCACCTCCATACTGCGGAATTCATATCCAGCAGGTTGCCTTCATAGGCGCACAAAAACAGGTCCCTTAACTGCTCACGGGTTAGATCATACCATCCGAAATAGAAGGCGGGATCCGTCGGCGTCTGCTCCAGGACAAAATCAAGATTCTTTTCAAAATCAACGCTGGAAACGCCGGCATCCTTGAGACTTATGGGAAGTTTCAGGTCGGTCGTTAGTTTACGGATTTTTTCAATCAGGTTTCCGAGACTTTTCTCGTCCGAGCCTTTATCCCGTATCCCCAACACATCGCAGATTTCAAGATGGCGATCCGTTACCCGGGAATAGACTTGCAGTTCGTAGGGGAGAAACAGCAATACCATCGCCCCGTGATGGATGTGATACAAGCCGCCAATCGTGTGACCCAGGGCGTGAGAAATCCCCGATCCCGCATTGGAGAGAGGAATCCCCGCCATCGTGGCCGCCTGCTGCATCTTCAGCCGGGGCATGAGATCGCCTCCGTCACGGTATGCCTTGGGCAGCCATTCGAATACCATTCTGATCGCCTTCAGGGCAATGGCCTGATTCAATTCGTCCGCGCGCGGGGTCATGAAGCCGTCAACGGCATGGGCCAAAACGTCTCCGCCGGTACCGGCCGTCAGATGCGGTGGCATCCCGACCGTCATTGTCGGATCGAGGAGGGCAAAATCGGGAACGAATTCCGGGAGTGCGCCGCTCACCCCGAGCTTGACGCCATCGGGAAAGGAGATGACGGCAACGCCTGTGACCTCCGAGCCGGTGCCGCTTGTGGTGGGTATGGCAACCAGTTTGGCCTTGTTGCGCAGATTCAGCGGCATGAGAGGGCTGAGCGTTTCAATGTTGGCATCCGGGTGCTCATAGAGAAGCCACGCCCCCTTTGCCGTATCCATCGCTGAACCGCCGCCGACCGCAAAGATGAGGTCGGCTCCAAACTGTGCCATCTTTGCCGCGCAATCCCTGACCGAAGCGATCGGGGCGTCCGGCTCGGCCTTGTCCCAGATTTCAAATTTGATGCCGTGCCTTTTTTGATAAGGGCTCATAATCTTCGGGGCAAAGCGCACCGCGTATTCGTCGGTAACGATAAAGGCCTTTTTGGTTTTACATTCCTTGGCCACCAAATCGACGGCATCGGGGAGAAGGCCCGCCTTGTCCAGAAAGAGATTCAATCCGGAAAATATTCTCGGCACAAAGAAAGCCCGCTGCGCCTCTTTTAAAAATTCTGCCTGCACCATGGGACCACCCCAGGTTTTCAGCAAATATTCGTGCGACCAGTAGCTCATATTTCCTCCCTGCCCTCCGGCATCGGCGATGGTCCTTTCCGTTATTGCCAGCTTGACTTTTTATCGATGAAAAATGCAGCCATGAACCTGTATCTGAAAGGAAGCGCTCATGTCATGCAGAATTTGAGGACAGCGCCAAACCAGCTAAAATCTTGAATTTTGCCATCAAGATAGACAAAATGATCCCGGAGGGCATTTTTTATGCCTTCTTCGCTGTCCTTGAGCCCCTTGAACGCAGTCGTTGCATCGCTCCAGACCATCGCCACATCATAGCAATCCAGAATGGCATCCGTTGCAAAAAGGCCATTTTTAAAAATGAATCGCTTCCCCCGTTTGCCGTCCCTTGTCTTGATGACAACGGCACATTCATGCCCCATAAGGAATGTCTTGAAATTTTTGTTGATCTTGGCCACCCTCCTGAACTTGAAGGCCAGGAAGGCAAGAAGCATTGAAAACCTCATAAATTTCTCCTTTTACCAACCAGAATGACTGTTCACAGTTGTGACCGCAAAGATCAATAAAACTAAGCCGTCGTTTTTGCGATGAACGCGATAATAATTTGGGCAAATTCCTCTCCTTTGTCCTCCTGAAGGAAGTGTCCTGCCCCTTTAATTGTCGTATGGGGCTGGCCCTGCGCCCCGGGAATCCTTTCTTGCAGAACCCGTTCGCCGCCGCGCGTGATCGGATCGCCATCGCTGAATGCCGTTAAGAAGGGCTTTTTAAAGGCGGAAAGGACTTCCCATGCCTTGCGGTTGGCCGCTGACGAGGGATCATCCGGTTTTGTAGGAACGAGCGAAGGGAAGATGCGGGCGCCTTCCTTGTACGATTCATCGGGAAAAGGGGCATTGTAGGCGGCAACAGCCTCGTCGGCAAGAAGCGGCAGAGGGTTGTCCGGTCCCGCCGCCATATTGGCCATTTTCATAATGCCGCCCACGTCGAACTGCGGAACTTCCAGCGAAAATTTCTGCCATTCCAGAAAGGCGGCCGATATCTGATTGTCTCCGGTGGGCATGCCGGTATTGGCGGCGACAACCCGCGCGAAGAGAGCCGGGTTAGCCGCAACCAGACGAAGGCCGATAAGCCCGCCCCAATCCTGGCAAACGAGAGTAATCCCGTTTATCCGGAGACTCTCCAGGAACGAGAGCATCCAGTTCACATGGCGCTCATACGTATAATCATTGCGGCTGGCCGGCTTATCGGATCTGCCGAATCCGACCAGGTCGGGGGCAATCGCCCGGTAGCCGGCTTCAACAAAAAGGGGAATCATTTTTCGATAGAGAAAAGACCAGGAGGGCTCCCCGTGCATCAAAAGGACAATCCTGGCATCCCGGGGCCCCTCATCCAGATAATGCATCCTCAGTGTCCCCCCCTCTGTGTCAGGAACCTCGATATAGTGGGATTCGAAAGGATAATTGAGGAGATTTTTGAATCGTTCCTCGGGCGTTCTCAAAATTTTCATCGGTAATCCTCCTCGGAATAAATTGCTTTTCATGCCGCTCGACAACGGACGCTGACAGGGCCGGCGGTGATATATGACGGCTCATGGTCTTTTCTCCTACCCAATCCGCTGGCCTGTGTCAATATATATTTAACAGCCGTTAAATTTACTTGACATTCCTCTATTTTTAATCGATAAAACAGCCTCGCTGACAAGCTGTAAACTACCTGGGCGCCGGTAGCTTTCATGCCGGCGTGCTCGGGGTTGCCTCTTCCAGCCCCGAGTACAAAAAATGGGTGAAAGAAAATCTGACTGCCTTGTTTTTGCCACTCCTTAAACAATTAATCCGCGGCGGGGATCAAAACGCAAATGGCGAAAACTGACAATACAAAAGGCGCCACCCTCGCGCAAAGCCCTTTGCAGGGTTTTCATATCCTGGTAAAGCCCATTGGCCCGCTTTGCAATCTCAACTGCGGGTACTGTTTTTACAAGGAGAAAAAGGCCCTTTTTGCCGAAAATGAAACTTACCGCATGTCGGAGCGGGTGCTCGAGGCCTTTGTCGAAAAATATATCCGCTTTAACGCCGCCGATATGCCGGAGATCCCCTTTGCGTGGCAGGGCGGGGAGCCGATGCTGATGGGATTGGATTTTTTCCGGAAGGCGGTGAAACTGCAAAAGCGTTACAGCCGCGGCAAACGGATTACAAACGCCCTGCAGACGAACGGCGTCCTGCTGGATGAGGCGTGGTGCGAATTTCTTGCCGAAAACCATTTTCTGGTGGGGTTGAGCCTTGACGGCCCTGAGGATATTCATGACAGATATCGAGTTGATGAAAAGGGGAAGGGCTCCTTCAGCTCTGTCATGAAGGGTCTGGAACTCCTACGGAGCCACGGGGTTGAATACAACGTGATGGCCGGTGTTACCCGTGAGAGCGCTTGTCGACCCCTGGATGTCTATCACTTTTTCAAAAAGCAGGGCGTCGAGTTTATCCAGTTTATTCCAATCGTGGAGCGGCTGCCCGATGATGCCGCCCGCGCCCTGGGTTTGCGTCTGGCCCCGCCCCCGGATCTGGGGGCGGAAAATCCGGCTGATGTCACCCCCTGGACGGTAGAGCCGGAACGTTACGGAGATTTTCTCATCGGCATCTTTGATGAGTGGGTGAGAAACGATGTCGGCAAGATTTTTATCATGAATTTTGAGTGGGCGCTCATGAGCTGGATGGGCGGGAGGGCAACAGTGTGCCAGTTTTCGCGGCACTGCGGACGCTCGGCAGTCATGGAACATAACGGCGACCTTTACGCCTGCGATCACTACGTGTACCCCCGCTACCGGCTGGGGAATATCCTTTCCAGCAATCCGCGAGAGATGGTTGATTCGCCGCAGCAGCGGGCCCTTGGCAGTCAAAAGGAGACGGCGCTGCCGACCCTCTGTCGTGATTGCAAGTTTCTGTTTGCCTGTCGGGGGGAGTGTCCGAAACACCGTTTTTTGAAAACACCGGCGAACGAACCGGGATTGAACTACCTCTGCGCGGGCTACAAAAAATACTTTCAGCATATCGACAACATGATGAAGCTTATGAAACAGCTTTTAGAGGCAAAACTGTCGGCATCATATATCATGGATGCGCTCCGCGGACCGCTCGCGATCAGGCTGCGCTCAACTCAATGAGACCATAATGCCCGGCTGCATCCTTCCCTTGGAAAGGAGTGTTCATGAAGGTAGAAAACAGGAAACTGATCTGGCTGATTATCGGTCTGGCGGTAATCGCCGGTGCGGGATGGGCGCTGTGGAACCGATACTGGTTCTATCTGCCGGGGCTCCTCGCCCGCATCAGGGATCCGATCCAGTCGACGATGAAAGTAGCATGGACAAGTGGGCCGCGACCTTCGCAGTTTACCGCCGACAACCGCCCGCCCAACATCGTGCTGATCGTGGCCGACGATCTGGGATTCAACGATGTGACCTTCTGGGGCGGCGGGGTGGCGGGTGGCAGAGTGGCGACGCTTGCGATCGATTCAATCGCGAGAGACGGCGTTGCCTTCAGCCGCTGCTACGCGGGCAACGCCACTTGCGCCCCCTCCCGCGCCGCGCTGATGACCGGGCGCTACGCCACGCGCTTCGGTTTTGAGTTCACGCCGGCGCCCATGGAATTAAGCAAGATTATCGCAAAGGAGATGCCTGTCGGCCAGGCTATTTATCATGCCGATCTCGAAGAGAAAACCCCGCCTTTTCGGGCAATGGAGATTCCTGCTGCCGAGGTGATGATTGGCCAGATGCTCAGCAAAAGCGGCTATCGCACAATCCACCTCGGCAAATGGCATCTGGGCGAGACAGTTGCATCCCGACCCGGGGCGCGCGGCTTCGACGAAACGCTGAGCATGGAGCATGGCGCGGGCCTCTACCTGCCGAAGGACGATCCGAATGTGGTCAATTCAGTGCAGGATTTTGATCCGATCGACCATTTTCTATGGGCCAATCTTCCCTTCGCTATTACCCATAACGGCTCGAGGCGTTTCACCCCCCCCGAATACATGACGGACTATCTGTCGAATGAGGCGGTCAAGGTCATTGCCGCAAACCGGGAGCGTCCGTTTTTCCTGTACCTCGCCTACAACACCCCGCATACGCCACTCCAGGCCCTGAAAGCCGACTATGACGCGCTTGCGGATATCAAGGATCATCGTTTGCGGGTCTATGCCGCGATGATCAAATCCCTCGACCGGGGAGTTGGCAGGGTGCTGGCGGCATTAAAGGCGCAGGGATTAAACGAAAACACCATCGTGATGTTCACAAGCGACAATGGCGGGGCAAATTACATCGGCCTTCCTGATATCAACAAACCGTATCGCGGCTTTAAGTGTACATTTTTTGAGGGAGGTCTCCGTGTGCCGTTTTTCATGAAGTGGCCGGGGAGGATTCCGGCTGGCGCCGTTTTCCCGAATCCGGTTGGCCATGTTGACGTGTTCGCGACGGCGGCGATTGCGGCCGGCGCCGCCTTGCCCACCGACCGGGTACTTGACGGCGTTGACCTCATGCCCTATGCTGCCGGCGGCAAAAAAGGTTTCCCGCACAAAAGCCTCTTCTTCCGTTCGGGCAACTATCGCGTTATTTTGGCGGGTGACTGGAAGCTGCAGATCGATGACACGCAGAAAAAAATCTGGCTCTTCGACCTGGCGCATGACCCGACTGAGCAGAAAAACCTGGCCAATTCCGAGCCGGCACGGGTGGCCGCCCTCCAGGCTGAACTCGCCATAATCAACGGCGAGCAGGTCAAGCCTCTGTGGCCGAGCCTGATCGAAGGGCGCATTGACATCGACGCGCCCCTGGGGCTTCCGGAAAACGGAAAGGGAGAATATGTTTACTGGGCCAATTAGAAATTCCCCGGCGCGCAGTAAAATATAGAGGAGGAAAAAACTTGCAGCATATGACAACATTATGTCTCCTGCTGGCGGTGGCGGCGTTGGTTCTGGGCGTGGCTGTCTGTCTCAAGGTCTTCAATGGGGGAGGGGAACCCCCCGAAGAGGAGAAACACCCGAAACGTAAGACGTTATACCTCCTGCTGGCTGTACCGGTTATGGTTCTGGCCGGAACCCGCCTGTTTAAGTACCTCAATGGGGCGGGCAGCTCCGGTGGTGATTTTTCGTCCGGCAGCGCGACCAGGGCAAGCATGGACGCCAACGCGAATCTGGCAAAGTCCTTGAATCTTGCGGATCAGCAGGACTTTGAAGACGCGAAGCGCGGTCTGATTGCCGCCCCGAATGGCAAGGTGCTGGCGAAGGACGGCTCGGTTATCTGGGACTTCGATCGCTTCCGGTTTGTTGAGGGCGATGCGCCGCCCACGGTCAATCCCAGCCTCTGGCGTCACGCGAAGCTCAACAAGACGATCGGCCTCTTCAAGGTTATGGACGGCATCTACCAGTTGCGCGGCTTCGATCTTGCCAATATCACCATTATTGAAGGGAAAACGGGGTGGATCGTTCAGGACGGCCTCTCCTGCCGGGAAACGGCGGAAGCGGCCATGGCCTTTGCCCGCAAGCATCTCGGCAACAGGCCCGTCTCGGCCCTCCTTATCAGCCACAGCCACATGGACCATTTCGGCGGGCTCCTCGGCGTCATTTCGGACGAAGAGGTAAAACGCCGCCGGATTCCGATCGTGGCGCCCGCAGGCTTCATGGAGGAGGCAACGAGTGAAAATGTGCTGGTTGGGAAGGCCATGGGGCGGCGCGCCATGTGGCAATTCGGGACTCAGTTGCCGGCCTCGGCCAAGGGGCTCGTTGATTGCGGCATCGGCAACGCCATTGGCTTAGGCGAATTTGGCATCTTGCAGCCCACCGTCATCGTTGATCATACCCCCCAGGAGATGACCATCGACGGCATCCGCTTCGTCTTCCAGAACATCCCCCAATCGGAGGCGCCGGCCGAAATGGCGTTTTATCTCCCCGATTTCAAGGCATTTTGCGGCGCCGAGATTCTGAATCAAACATTGCATCAGATTTTGACGCTGCGGGGCGCCAAGGTGCGCGACACGCTGCTCTGGGCTGGCTACATTGACGAAAGCCTGCAGCGGTTCGGGGATGCGGAGGTCTATTTCGCTCTCCACAACTGGCCGGTGTGGGGCAATGGCCGCGTGGTCGAGTTTATGAAAAAGCATCGCGACACCTATAAATACATCCACGACCAGACGGTGCGGATGATCAACGCCGGGATGAGGCCGGACGAGATTGCCGACGCAATAAAGCTGCCGGCATCCCTCGAGACATTTTTTGCCGTCCGCGGCTATTACGGAACGGCCCGGCGCAACGCCCGGGCGGTTTACCAGCACTACCTGGGCTGGTTTGACGGGAACCCGGCCCACCTGGACCCACTGCCGCGGCAGGACGCTTCCAGACGTTATGTGGAGCTGATGGGCGGTGGCGAGCAGGTGCTGAAGGCGGCGCAGGAAGCCTTCACCCGCGGCGAGTATCAATGGGTCGCGGAACTTCTGAACCACGTCGTCTTCGCCCAGCCGGACTGGAAGCCCCCCCGGGAACTGCTGGCCCGGACCTACGACCAGCTTGGCTATGGCGCGGAGTGTCCACTCGATCGCAATTTGTACCTGACGGGGGCGCAGGAACTACGTTCCGGGAAAAGCGGCCCGTCTCCTGAACCCGTCAAAAGCATGGAATTGATGGCCCAAATGCCAATAGAAAATTTTCTGATCGCCATGGCGGCAACTCTCGACGGCCCGGCGGCAGAGGGGAAGGACTTTAAAATCAATATCGTATTTTCCGATCTTGGTGAATCCTACCTCCTCTGGCTCGAAAATGCCGTCCTGCATCACAGAAAAGGGGCGCCAGCCGGAAACGCCGACGCGACCTTAACCCTCACGAAAGGCATGTTCCTCAAGCTGGTGGTCGGCAAAGGGGAAATCAAGGACCTGCTGGGAGACGGAATCCGGGTAACGGGGAGCAAGATCGATCTGGTGCGTTTCTTCTCCCTGTTTAAGAAACCGGGGGGAACCTTCCCCATCGTGACACCGTGAGATGCGGCACAACGGGATGATCAGCAAACCCTGCCCCCACCTCGCGGGTCAAAGCCACAGCGGCAAAGACCCTTGAAACCGTTCAAGTTGAATGATAGCGGAGGAATATCTATGGAAGAAATAAAATCTCCTGATCACAGGGTTTCCCGGCGCCAGACACTCAAGATCATCGGCGGCTCCCTGGCGGCATGCGCAACCGATTTTGGCCTGGCCTCCCTTGCGTGGGGGAAACGGGGGGAAGAAAAAAGGCCGAAAGCGCCACAGAGGCCGAATATTGTCTTCATACTGTCGGACGACCATCGTGCCGATACCATGGGCAACATGGGCCATCCGTTTGTCAAAACCCCCAATCTCGATCGCATAGCGAAAGAGGGGGTAAAATTCACCAACGACTTTGCGGCGATACCATTATGCAGCCCTTCGCGGGGCTGCTTTCTGACCGGCCAATACGCCCACCGCCACGGGGTAAAGAACAACTATACGCCGTGGAATGACAGGAATGTGACCTTTCTGGAGCTTCTCAAGAATTCAGGGTATAAAAACGCTTTCTTCGGCAAATGGCACATGCCCGGCAGACTGCCTGACCTTCTGGGGAAAGCCGTCGATCGCTTCGTCACCTTCACCGCTTCCGGAGGGCAGGGACTCTACAACGACTGTCCTTTGTTCATCGACGGTCACCTCACGCAACGAAAAGGGAAATATCTGACGGAGGATTTGACCAATCTGGCACTGGACTTCATCCGGGAGAACAAGGATGGCCCCTTCTGCGTTTACCTCGCCCACAAGGCGCCGCATCAGCCTTTTGTTCCGCCCCCCGCGTTGCAGGATCTCTATGATGACGCCGATGCCGGCCGCACGCTTCCCCCCGAATACCACGCCTGGATTCAGGTAAAGGAGGGAAGCCCCTATTACGGGGTGCTGGGCAGAGTGGTTGAAAAATATCTTGACTACCACCGGGTCATTACGGCCATGGACCAGCAGATCGGCCGGGTGCTGGCCGAACTGGACAGCCTCGGCATCGCCGACAACACCGTCGTGGTCTATACCAGCGACAACGGCTATTTCTGGGGAGAAAAAGAGCTGATCGACAAGCGGTTCCCCTACGAAGAGGCGACCCGTATTCCGCTGCTCGTGCGTTATCCGGAGAAAATAAAAAATCCGGGCCGTACTTCCACAGAGATGGCGCTCAGCATCGATATGGCGCCGACGCTCCTGGAACTGGCGGGGCTCAAGGTTCCCCCAAACGTGCAGGGGATCAGCCTGGCCCCCATTTTAACGGATGAAAAGAACAGCCCGCATCGCTCTTCCGTCCACCTGGAGTACTTCAAGGACTTCCCCTACAACGTCCCCTCCTGGGATGCGGTGAGAACCGACCGTTTTCTCTACGTTGAATACGAGGGGGACAAAGGCGAGGAGTTGTTCGATATCCGGAATGATCCCCGCACCATGCACAATCTCATTGCCACGCCGGAAGGGAAAGGCGCTTTACCGGAAATGCAAGACCTGATGAAGCAGTATCTGCGGAGGAAATCCCATGGCTGAGATCGTCGCGAAAAAGAAAAGAGAGCCTTTCGGCCGCAGAGTCCTCTGCCCGGTGGGCGTCGCTTTGGGCGTCTGGGTTTTGCTCAACGGCCTGACCAGCCATCTGGAGTGGTTTGGAAACGGCGGCGGGTATCGGGCCGCGGCGGCCGTTCTCTACCCGCTTTTGGGGATAAGCATAACTTGCAGCAGCATTTTTGTGTACAGCGTCATGTATATTCGCGGCGCCTCTTTGAAAGAAAGGGTTTTCTGGGCCTACATCGTCCCGGGCGCCTTTGTCTTAAAGGAAATCTGGCGGGTAAGCGCCTTCTTTTCCCCGGGAGAATCTTTCTATTACGCCTTCGCCCCCCTGACGCTCGGGGTTCTCCTTGCCCCGGTCGGATTTCTCAGCCTCTGCGAAATGTTCTGGCGATGGCGGGACAAGCAAAGAGGAGAAGCGACCCGAATCGCGACGAGCGGCCCCGTCGCGGGGCTCGTGTTCTGGGGAATAACGGTCTTTTTCATGCTGTTTTGGGGAAGCGCGGAGGATACCCCCGGCTCCAAGTGGTTTTATCTGTACATGGAAGGCTACAAGGCATTATTCGTCCGCTAAGTATGATGGACCCCAAAATTTGGACAGTGTGTTAAGTTACACTTGGGAGCAAAAAGGAGGAGGACCAAGTGGAAAATTTAAGGAGGAAACACACACCTGTCATTCAAGGCTAAAATTCATATCCGAAAGACTGTACTCAATAGTTATTACAATACGATATATAGCCTATTCAATCCCAGTACCGCCATAAAAATCAAGGGGCTACGGAGTTACTTAGCAGCCCCTTCTTCTTTTGTGCGGTTTTGCTATTTTCAGCGTAAATTTCTCCAATACCCATTGATCCTGTTTTCGATCATTCCATCGACCGAGAATAGCTCCGAGGTAATTTTCTCTATGAAGATATCGTTTCAAAGACTGTGATTGGGGAAAATACTTTTATGAATGATTCATTACTGGGTGTGCGACAAATTTATGGGTAGAGCAGTTTTTCACCCCTCTTTAGCAAAGAGGGGTTAGGGGAGATTTGATGGAAAATAAATATCCCCTTGCTTTTATTATGAATTCCCCCTGCACCCCTTTTCCAAAGGGGGGATAAGTTTCTGCAAGTATATGATACCCACATTTTTGTCGCAGACCCTTCGTTACTTTCCTGTTTGCATTGCAAAGTCTTTGATGCATGCGGCAAGCTCTGCTTCTCGCGACTGGAAGAAATGATCTGTACCGGGGATGATCTCCAAGCGGCAGGCAAGCTCAGCCGCAACACCTTTTATCCTCTCTACCGAACAGTACTGATCCTGATCCCCGCAGACAACAAGCCCCACTTTTCCCCGCAATGTCTGAAAGTCAAAATCAAAGAGATTGATCGGCGGTGAAACAAAAAGCGCCGGAAGCAAGTTTCTTCTGCCGAGAATGCCGGCATTCACCCATGCCCCGAATGAATAACCGGCCGGCAGTATCTCTATAATCCCCTGTTCCTCCATAAAAGAGATAGCAGCCAGGACATCATCCTGCTCTCCCCTCCCATCGTCAAAGGATCCTGAGCTTTTTCCTACTCCCCGGAAATTGAAACGAAGTGTTGAAATACCAGCAGCAAAAAGGGTTTCAGCCAGTGTCTTCACAATGGAATTGCCCATGTCACCCCCCATCAAAGAATGAGGGTGTGAGATCACCGCGCCAATAGCTCCACCCGACGAATTGTCATAGAGACCCTCAAGACGGATATTTCCTTGACCAAAGATAACCTTTTTCTCTTCCATCTCAGTTTGCATGAAAATCCCCCCATCCCCCCTTTGCCAAAGGGGGGCAAGGGGGGATTTTCATGCTTCGTTGTGCCCCACGGGCATAAGGGTTTATAGCCAATTTACCGGCTCACCTGCTATTTTTGTTGAATTTCTTTTCGGACGGCTTGAGTTATATCCTTTTCTCCGAAGTAATGCACACTTGTCAATTCTGCTGCAATCGTTCCGCCGGAACTGCCATCAGCGTGACCACGGCTTTAGCAACCAATTTCTCACCGCTGTTCCGGACGTCGTAAACCTCAGATTCGGAAACGATGATTCTTTTCCCTTGGCTGATTACCTGCGAACGGCAGCGAAGAACATTTCCAAATGCAGGTTTCAGCAAATTGATCTTGAACTCGATCGTCAGGATTCTGAAGTTTTCGGCAACTGTCGTGAAAGCGGAATATCCGGCGGTATGATCAGCCATGGTAGCCATCAGCCCCGCATGGATAAAATTATCCTGCGTTCGGTGGTTGTCGCTGATCGACACCTCTGATTCGAAGAACCCTTGTTCCGCCCTCAACGCCTTCAAGCCGCAGTATTTGATAAATCCCCTGCAGAAATCAGCGGTAAGAAAATCAATTCTTTCCTGAGTCAGACTATGCTCCATATTAAAAATTCACCTCATTATTGATTTTTAAAGCAACTCCCCCAATTATCCGCTCTTACCGCTGAGGAAGAATTTCGATCCAGTAATCGTCTGGATCATGGATAAAGTAGATTCCCATATGGGGGTTTTCATGACAGATGCAGCCCATCTGTTCATGGCGGGCATGGGCCGCGGCAAAGTCGTCCACGATCAGCGCCAGGTGAAACTCGTTGTCGCCGAGGTTATACGGTTCCTTCCGGTCTCGAAGCCAGGTGAGCTCCAGTTGGTGTCCGGTCTCGCCGTCGCCCAAAAAAACGAGGATGAAGCTGCCGTCGGCGGGCGCCTTTCTGCGGACCTCGGTCAGATTCAGTGCCTCCTTATAAAAATTGACGCTTTTCTCCAGATCAAGGACGTTGAAATTGTTGTGCGCAAAGCGAAATTTCATTGCGAGTTCTCCTTTATTCGATGCTCATGAGCGATTGCCAGCGTTCCCACTGTGTTTCCCGGGGAAGATTCCGCTTCGCCAAAAGAGCAATAATATCCGGTTCGTTGAAACGGAAATAGGGATTTATTTTTTTCTCATCGGCCAGTGTGGAAAAGACATGTTCCGGATCGTAACGCCGCAGGAAGTCGTCGCATGCCTGGTTTTCCGGTTCGAGGTATTTGGCGAAGGCAATGGAATCGCGGACATAATCGTGGCCGGCGTAAACGACCGTCGCTTCAGGAAGCTCTTTCAGCGTCAGGATTGAGTTGTAGAATCCCTTCAGATCGCCGGAAAAACAGTTGCCGATAGTTCCGTTAAAGAGGGTGTCGCCGGAAATCAGGGCGCTGCCAGTGTAAAAACAACGAGAATCATTGGTATGTCCCGGCGTAGGGATGATCCGGATCTTCTGACGATCAAGTTCAATATTCTCGCCTCGAAGGTCATCGCCGGTCAAAAGACGCGCCTGCGATCCGTTCAGCAGGGCGACATTGCCGCACGTATGATCCTGATGATTGTGGGTATTTACGACATACTGCAGAGAAAGACCGTGTTGAGCGACGAATGCAATGATTGCGTCTGCCGTCCCGCCGTCAACGGCCATGGCTTGTGCGTCTCCGTAAATCAGATAGCCGAGGTTATCGGCGCTGTAACGAAACTGTTTTATCTTCAGCAAGTAGCCCCCAAAGATGGATGAGGTAAAAGAGGTTGCGGTTACCCGTTATGTCCGCTGTTTAAAGGACAAACCTTGATGCATTCATCGCAGGCAATCCAGTAGTTGTCGCCGGCTGTGTTGATAACCCGTTCAATTTTTTCCAATCCTTCCCTGGTTTGCAAGGCCAGGGGATAAATGGCATGCTTGATCGCGTAACCAAGGCAGGTCATTTTGTGAAACCGGCCGTTTTCGTCAAAAGCTTTGGCGGGACAAGCCTTGGCGCAAGACGTGCAGTTGGGCGGGCAGGGATCGGGCGCAAGCATCGGATCGGCTTCTATTTCTGCATCGGTGACGACGGCGCCGAACCGCAGGCGCGAACCGTATTGCGGATGATAAGTCTGGCCGCTGCGGCCAAAGCTCCCCAGGCCGGCATTTACCGCGGCATGTTTCAAAGACAGCATGCCCCAGGGTTCAAGCTTATGAAAGACCAGCGGGGCATAGCTCGGAACGGGAACGGCGAGGAATTTGCCCTGGGCTTCGATATAATTGCAAAGGGCCAGGGATATGTCATCAAGACGTTTATAGGTGCTGTGATAGCAGCGGTGCAGTGCATAAAGATGATAATCAGGCGAACTCAGTATGCCCTGCGGCATGGCGATGCCGAAGACAATAACCGTTGCTGCATTTCGGCAGATGCGCGCCGGATGGTGCGCCTCCGGGGCATCGGCAAACCTTTCTACTGAAGCAACACCCCAGACTTCAACTTGTGTCTCCAAAAACTTGCCAATTGCCTGCTTCAAGTCACCGCTCATAATCATGCCTCCCTGTAAGCAAATCAATTCCCGCCAAAACGCTTTAAGATACCTTAGTCGTCAAAGATTTCAGCACTCCCATGAGTCTGGTTGCACTTATTGCAGCACCCTTTACAGTCAATGCTTTCATTAGGCGGAAAGCCGCTCTTTCTTCGATAATCCTCAAGCGCCGCCGCAATCGCTTCCTGCGCGAGGTTTGAGCAGTGCATCTTTACCGGCGGCAGACCGTCCAGCGCCTCAGCGACAGCTATATTTGTTATTTTCATGGCTTCATCAACGGTCTTGCCCTTTACCAGCTCGGTCGCCATACTGCTTGTAGCGACAGCGGCCCCGCAGCCAAAGGTCTTGAATTTGGCATCAACGATAATGTTATTCTCGATCTTCAGATACATTTTCATTATATCGCCGCATTTGGGATTACCCACCTGGCCTATGCCGCTCGCATCTGCAATTTCTCCGACATTTCTTGGATTTGTAAAATGATCCATGACCTTTGCACTGTACATTTTATTTACCTCGTTTTACTCTGTTTTTTAAAGTTTTTGCGCGCTTTCTTTGTCTTTGACTTCCTCATACAGGGGAGACATTTCTCTCAGCCTGGCGACAATTTTAGGGATCTCCGCCAGTAAATAATCGACATCTTCCTCGGTGTTTTCTTCTCCAAAGGTCAACCTCAGGGAACCATGGGCTATTTCATGGGGAAGGCCGATAGCCAAAAGCACATGTGAGGGGTCTAATGAACCGGAGGCGCAGGCAGAGCCGCTTGACCCGCATACACCCTTCATATCCAGCATCAGCAGCAGTGACTCTCCCTCAATGTACTGAAAAGAAATATTTACATTGCCGGGCAATCTGCTGCTTCTGTGTCCATTAAGTCTGATATGCGGCACTTTGGCAAAAAGTCCTGCGATTGTCTTTTCCCTCAGGTTAACCAGTTTTTTATTATATTCAGCAACATTTTCTGTCGCCAATTCAATTGCTTTTCCTAAACCAACAATGCCGGGAATATTTTCTGTGCTGGCCCTTTTCCCTCTTTCCTGGTGTCCGCCATGGATAAAGGAGGAAATCCGGACGCCTTTGCGAATATAGAGAACCCCTGTTCCTTTAGGCCCGTAGAACTTATGAGCGGACAACGACAACAGGTCGATATTCATCTTCTCGACATCAATAGGGATATTGCCGACTGCCTGAACGGCATCGGTGTGGAATAAAATGCCATTTTCTCTTGCCAGAGCGCCGATCTCCGATATTGGTTCTATAGTGCCAATCTCATTATTGGCGAACATTATGCTGATAAGAATGGTAGTATCTTTAATTGCATTTTTAACCTGCTCCAGGGACACCAGCCCATCACGGTCAACAGGCAGATATGTTACCTCGAAACCCTCTTCTTCCAAATACTTGCATGAATTCAAGATCGCCGCGTGTTCGATTGCGGAAGTGATAATGTGCTTGCCTTTTTTCTTTTGGGCGGCAGCAATCCCCTTGAGCGCCCAGTTATCGGCCTCACTGCCCGAGCCTGTAAAATATATTTCTCTTGCCTGCGCGCCGATGGCCCGGGCCACTTTCTCTCGGGTCGCTTCGATGGCGTCTTTGGCCACACGGCCTAAACTGTATATTGAAGACGCATTGCCAAAATACTCGCAAAAATATGGTTTCATGGCGTCAAATACTTCCGGCTTTACATAGGTGGTTGCAGCATGATCCAGGTAAATAATTCTATCTCCCATAACAACACTCCTTATATGTTATCGCTCAATTTGCAATCAATCGGCACATTGGCAAACACGCAAGTTTTACAGCTTCTTGCAGGCATGTCTAAATCAATGCAATCCAATCCTTAGATTGATCAGGCTTTGCTGTTTGACGCTCGGAATATATGGGGGCTCTTTTTGCTTGTCAAGGTATATTTGATTTCATGCCGTAAAGCGGGAAGATTTGTGTTGTGGACAGCCGCCAGGGGGGAGGATGCGCAGACTTTTTTTCAGGACAGCCGTTTTTCTCCTTCTGCCAGTTTTTTCAGCCCGGCGCGGTTCAGAATTTGGATTTGACGCGCTTCCCGGATTGCAATCAGCCCTTCGTTGCTCATGCGGGCAAGAATCCGTGAAAGGGTTTCGGGAATCGTTCCCAGCAGGCTGGCAAGCTGGTTTTTGGAGATATCAAGCGTCAACTCGTTGGCGCCCTCTTTTTGGTCGCTCAAAAAGAGAAAATGCGCGGCCAGCCTCCCCGGCACCTCCCGGAGGGAAAGACTTTCGATCATGCCGGTAAAGAGGCGCAGGCGGCGGGCCAATAAGGCCATCATATTGAGGGCCAGCGCCGGATTTTTTTTGATCAGATTCACAAAGGCGGGGCGGGGAAAAAAGAAGGTACGGCTGTCTTCCATGGCCTCTGCATACGCGGGGAAACGCTCGCCGGCAAAAACAGGGACCTCCCCGAAGGGTTCGCCAACGGAGCTTATGTGGAGAATCTGCTCTTTGCCGTCGGGGGAGAGTTTAAATATTTTTACCCGGCCCGAAACGATTACGTAGAAACCCTCAGCCTCGTCGCCCTCGGAAAAAATCACCTGGCCCCGTTTGATTAATTTTGCTACCATTATCCGTGCCAGAGCCTGAAGTTGCTCAACGGGCAGGCCTTCAAACAAAGGGACAGCGGCAATCTGGTTTATGATTTCCATGTTTTTCCCAGTTCCATTCTAATGCAAATTAACATTCCCTTTTGACTTAAGTCAAGGCTTATGGATTTTTTTCATGTATAGTGCAATCAAGTTTTGGGGAAAATTATTTATGGAGGTATAACCATGCAATGTCCGGGACAAGATACGCGCTACTGGAAACCGGGGGCCATCTTCGAGTTTCCCTGTACCCACTGCGGCCATCCGATAGAATTCTTCAAGGATGAATCCACCCGCAAATGCAAAAACTGCGGGCAGACGATGGTAAATCCCAAAATGGACTTCGGCTGCGCCGCCTACTGCCCGCACGCCCAACAGTGCCTCGGCCAACTGCCGCCGGAACTGCTGTCACAGCGCAAGGAGCTGCTCAAGGATAGAGCGGCCCTGGAGATGAAACGCTACTTCAAACAGGACTTTAAGCGGATTGGGCATGCCACCAGGGTGGCGCGCTATGCGGAGCAGATCGGCCGGGAGGAGAAGGGTGATCTGATGGTGATCCTCTGCGCCGCCTATCTCCACGATATCGGCATTCACGAGGCCGAGCGGAAATACAACAGCACCGCCGCACACTATCAGGAGGAGGAAGGGCCGCCCATCGCCCGGGAGATCCTGGTTAGACTGGGGGCAGGGGAGGAGATTACCGAGGAGGTGTGCGACATCGTCGGCCATCACCACCATCCCCGCCCGGAAGAAACGGTTAACTTCAAGGCAGTCTATGATGCAGATCTCATTGTGAATCTGGAAGAAAATAAACAGGCGGAAAAAATCGGTGAAGAAAAACTTATTCCGATTATCGAGGCAGCATTTTTGACGGCAAGCGGTCGCAAACTGGCCAAAGAGATGCTGTTGAAGGATACCGGCAAGGCATCGCAACACTAACATTAAGAGGAGACATACATGAAGATAAAGAGGAAAATCATCCAGATCGATGAAGAAAAATGCAATGGCTGCGGTCAGTGCGTGCCCTCCTGCGCGGAAGGGGCGATCACCATAGTGGACGGCAAGGCCCGCCTTTCCGCGGAAAAATATTGCGATGGCCTGGGCGCCTGCCTTGGGGAATGTCCCCAGGGTGCGCTCACAATCGTCGAGCGTGAAGCGGAGGATTTTGATGAAACGGCGGTAGTGGAGCATCTGGAAGGGAAGAAACTCCCCGCCAGCGGAGAGTCGCTCACGATGGCCTGCGGCTGTCCCTCCTCCCAGATTCAGAGCTTCCCGCTGGCAACGTCCTGCGCGGAGGCGAACGAACCCCGTTTGCAGGCAAGCTCCGCCTCAGCGCTTACTCACTGGCCGGTGCAGATATCGCTAGTTCCTCCCACCGCCCCCTTTTTGAAAGGGGCCGATCTGCTGGTGGCGGCGGACTGCACCCCCGTTGCCTATCCCAATTTCCACAGTGACTTTCTCCAGGGGAAAGCCGTCATGTTGGGGTGCCCGAAATTCGACGATGCGGAGGCCTACGTCCGTAAATTCGCGGAAATATTTAAAACGGCTGGCATCAAAAGCGTTACCGTGCTGACCATGGAGGTTCCCTGCTGCCAGGGTCTGCCCGGAATCGTCAAGAAGGGCATGGCAGCGGCGGGAACAGTCGTGCCATTTCGTCAAGTCATTATCAGCGCACGAGGGGAAATTATTGAGAAAAAATAATGGTATCGGCGCTCCCATACCGTGGAAAATGCGTGCATAACAGGTAAATTTATAGCGGCATGTTTGTATAAAAATCCCCCCATCCCCCCTTTGCCAAAGGAGGGTAAGGGGGGATTTTCATGCTTCGTTGTGCCCCACGGGCATGGGGGCTTATATGAAAATAGAATTTATACTAACAATATCTGGGTCTTACAGCGCAGAACTTTTGGAACCTGCGGACGCGACGGAGTGCGTCCCTCCAGCGGTTCATGTTGCCGGAAGCAGAGGGGGAATTGCCGCGCCTTGGGGATTATTCAGGATATCCCTGCTGTCGAATAGCCACTCGCCGTTTCCCCGCAGTTGCAGAACCTGTTCGTGAAACGCCAGAAGGCTGGAACGATGGCCGACGCTTATGTAAGTGGCCCCGCTTTTTTGCAGTTCATGATAAAGATTTGCTTCATTGGCCTCGTCGAGGGCGCTTGTGGCTTCATCGAGGAGCGCATAGCGGGGTTCGGTCAGCAAAAGCCGGGCAAAGGCCAAGCGCTGCTGTTCCCCCAGCGACAGCAGTTGTCCCCAGTCGAGTTCCGCGTCGAGCCCGCCGACCCGCTCCGGTAGATCCTTAAGGTTTACCCTTTCCAAAGCGCCGTTCAGCGTTGCGTCGTCAACTGTTTTTTCCGTGTGGGGATAGAGAAGCTGTTCCCGAAGCGAACCGATAACCATATAGGGACGTTGAGGCAAAAACAGCATCTGGTCAAAAGGCGGCCGTTCGATCATCCCTTCGCCTGTTTCCCAGAGGCCGGCTATTGCCCGCAGGAGCGAACTTTTGCCGACGCCGCTGACTCCCGTGATCAGCAAACCCTTTCCTGAGCTGGCCCGCACGGAAAGATCGCGGATGAGGGTTTTTTTATCGTCGGGGGTTTTTAAGGTAACGCGCCGCAGTTCCAGATGGGATTCTTCTTTCGCAGCAATGTGGGGAGCATCCTCGACTCTTTTTGTCGATCCGCTGTCATCAATGGCCGTGGAAAATGTTTCCAGACGGGTGATACCGGCGACAAAACCGGTTAGCTGTTCGAACTGCGAGACGATGATGGAAAGGGCGCCAAGAACCTGGACAAAGGCGCTTTCCGCCTGGGTTACGACGCCGAATTTTATTTGTCCGGCAAAGTACAAAGGCGCCATCACAACAACGGGCAGCACCAGAATTATGTACTCGTAACCCTTCGTGAAAAATTCCAGGTTTCGCTGCCAGCCGATCAGAAAACGGAGGTTTTTTATTGCGATGAGCAGACGATCCTTGACTTGATTCTGCTCCCGTTCTTCCCCGCGGTAAAACGCGATTGATTCGGCGTTGTCGCGCACGTGCACGAGTCCATACCGCAGGTCTGCCTCTTTGCGAAGCTGCATGAAATTAAGATTGACCAGTTTCTTGCCGAAAAAAAAGGTGACCGTCGTGCCGATGGCGGCATAGCCCAAAAGGATAAGGACAAGCTTGATGGAAATGCCCCATAGAATGCCGATAAACGAGATCAACTGAACAATGGAAAAAAAGATAATTGATAGAAATTCAAGACTTGTCGCGGTAAACGCTGAGATGTCCTGAGAGATGCGCTGGTCGGGATTGTCGATTTCCCGGTTGTCCTTGATGTGATAATAGGCCCTGTTCCGGAAGTACTTATCCAGAAAATGGCGGGTGAGCCAAAGCCGCCAGTTGACACTCAAGATTCGTCGGGTAAACGAGTAAAAGACGCTGACCGGGGTAGCGATGATAAAGATGCCAAGATACAAAAGCAGATTTTTATTGAACGCCGAAATATTTTTTTCCGAAAGGGCGGTCATGAAATCCCTGCCGACAAAATTCAACGTCACATTTAAAGCTGTAAAGAAAAAAAGCAGCAAAAGCAAAAGCGTAAGTACGCCCGTTGCGCGCCATTTTTCGGCGGAAAGCCAGTACATTTTGGCAATCTCCCAAAAACGCTTCCACAGGTGCCGGTCAAAAACATTCGTTTCCAAATAAACCTCCTGTAACAGGTCAACATCGATATTTTTTATATCCGAAAAATACCCAGACTCCCCCCCAGAAAATGAAGGCGGGGGCAATCCCGGCGTATAGATATAACAATAAGTTCTTATCCCAAGGCTCTATAAATGCCGCAAGACCCGCAAGCCATAAAATGGTAACCAGTATCGCCAGACGCATCCAGCCGGTAAGTACGGAGGGTTTGGCGGCCTCGCGAGTAGCTGTTTTGCCTGCCCTCAGCCGGGGAATATAAAACAGCGCCAAAGCGATAACGATAAGCAGCAAGATTTCCTGCATGTCCAGCCTCAGGGTTAAAAAGTTTCGTCTTGATTTAGCGCCTTTTCCAGGACAGACTCCATCTCTTTACGAATTGCTTCGAGCCGCGGCTGCGTCTGTGCCTCGAAGCGCAGAACAAGCACCGGCTGTGTGTTGGAGGCCCTGATGAGCCCCCAGCCGTCGCCGAAATTGACCCGCACCCCGTCGATGGCGACTATGTCATGGCCCTCTTTGTAATAATCGCGAATTGACTCAACAATTCCGAATTTCCGGCGGTCGGGGCAGTCTATTCTAATTTCGGGGGTTGAAAAACTCTCTGGGACATCGGATAAAAGTGCGGATAGCTTCTGATCTGTTTGCGAAAGAATCTCCAGAAGGCGCAATGATGCGTAAATGGCGTCGTCAAACCCGAAATAGCGATCCGCGAAAAAGATATGGCCGCTCATCTCGCCGGCAAGGAGGGCCTTTTCCTCTTTCATCTTACCCTTGATCAGCGAGTGGCCGGCCTTCCACATGATGGCGCGCCCGCCATGATTGGTAATGTCGTCGTAGAGTCTTTGCGAACATTTAACCTCGCCGATGATTGCGGCGCCGGGATTGTCTTTCAGGATAAAGCGGGCGAAAAGCAGCAACAGCTCATCCCCCCACAGCACTTTTCCCTGATCCGTGACCACGCCGATCCGGTCAGCATCACCGTCATAGGCAATGCCGAGGTCGGCTTTTTCCACGAGGACGCGGCGGACCAGTTCCTGAAGATTTTCCGGAACGGTCGGATCGGGGAAGTGGTTGGGAAAGCAGCCGTTCGGATCGCAGTATAAATCGGCAACCTGGCAACCATATCTCTTTAACAGAGGCAGGGCGAATATCCCGCCTACCCCGTTTCCGGCATCGAGAACGATTTTTTGCCCGGGCTTGATTGTTACATGCTCGAACAGGTAGTTCTCATAAGCTTCGGCAATGTCCTGACGATTATATTGACCAGCGCCGTTTACGTAGGCCCCCGCTTCCATGATCTTCCTCAATTCCTGAATCTGCTCGCCATAGATCGTATCGGGGCCTATACATATTTTGAAACCATTGAAATCAGGAGGGTTATGGCTTCCGGTGACCATGACGCCGCCTTCCGTCCGGAGATGACGGATGGCAAAATAGAGGATCGGGGTTGCACACAGGCCGATATCGATAACAGCGATTCCTGCGGACATGATCCCTTTCCCCACTTGAGACAGGTAGCTTTCGGAGCTAAGACGACAATCCCGTCCCAGAGCCATCCTTTTTACCCCTTGTCGGACTGCGTAAGCACCGATCGCCCTTCCCAGCAGATAGACGAACTCCTCGTCAAGATCGACTGCGACAACACCTCGGACATCGTACTCGCGAAAAACCGCTGGATTCATTTTCACCTCTTGATTTTGCATGAAAATCCCCCCATCCCCCCTTTACCAAAGGGGGGTAAGGGGGGATTTTCATGCTTCGTTGCGCCCCACGGGCATGGGGGTTTATAAGAACCGCATCTTCAATTCGTACACGCAATCATCCCTTCGCATGGTTATGTCGAATCCGCCTTTCTCAAAGACATGCAGCATCGCTTTGTTCTCGGGAAGCACCTCTGCGGTAAAACCCAGCAGACCTTCTTTGCGGGCGATGTTCGTCAGACAGGCAAGCAACTCCTGGGCAATGCCCCGATTCTGAAAATCGTCGCGGACGGCAAAGGCGGCCTCAGCGGTATGGGAACCAGGATTAATCAAGTATTGTCCAATGCCTATGATCATTTCCCTTTCCGCAGTTCCCGTGACGGCCAGGATTACGATCTCCGTGGAATAATCGATAACGACGAATTCTTGAAGGCGTTCATGCGGCATATCTATTCGCGACGAGATGAAGCGGCGGTTCATGCTGTTTTCAGATAGGGAATAGAAAAAATCCTTCAGCAGGGGCTCGTCGCTGATCTTTACCGGCCGCAGGAAGAGCTGCATCCCTGTTTTTGTCGTGCGGTATGTTTCCAGGTGTTCCGGATATTCGCCCTTTTCTCCGGGGATGAAGGCCTGATCGGCGTAGATCAGCCCTCTCTTTTTCGCCTCCTCGACGAGCCAGGGGCGGAATTTGGGGTGGGCGATTGCGATCAGCGACATCGCCCGTTCCCGGATGTTTTTTCCGTGCAGATAGGCAATGCCGTATTCGGTCACGACATAGCGGACATCGCCGCGGTTCAGCGTTACCCCGGCGGCTTCCCGGAGCGACGGGACTATGCGGGAGACGCTATCCTCCCGGGCGGTTGCTTTCATCGTCAGAATGGTTCTGCCGCCTTTCGCAAGCAGGGCGCCCCGCATGAAATCCTGATGGCCGCCGATGCCGCTGTAAAAAGAACCGCCAATCGATTCGGCCGTGGACTGGCCGGTCAGATCGATTTCCAGGGCGCTGTTGATGGCAACCATATTGTCCTGTTGCGCGATGATGAGCGGGTTATTTGTGTAGTCGATTGTTCTAAAGAGAATGGAAGGGTTGTCATGAAGAAATTGATAGGTTGCCTTTTTACCCATCGCAAAGGTCGCTACGGTTTTCCCGGGATTGATCGTTTTGCGGGAGTTATCGACAACCCCGGCTTGGATGAGCGAGGCAATCCCGTCACTGAGCAGTTCGGTATGCACTCCGAGATGCTGTTTATGTGCTAGTTTAGACAAAACGGCGTTCGGCAGGCCGCCATAACCGACCTGGATGGTGTCGCCGTCCTGGACAAGTCCCGCGACGTACTCGCCGATTTTTTGCATGGTATCATCGACAGTTACATCGGGAAGTTCAAGTAACGCTTCCTGTTTCTCAATGATAAACCGAACATCCCTGATATGGATGAATCCGTCTCCATGCACGCGCGGCATGGCGGAATTTACCTGCGCAATGATCAGCGACGCATGGTCAATTGCCGCCTTTACCATATCGACGCTTACCCCCAGACTCATATATCCATGCTCATCAGGGGGCGATGTCTGGATCAGGGCTGCATCAATCTTGACGGCGCCGCTTCTGATAAGCTCCGGAACGTTGGACAAAGAAACGGGCGTGTAATCGGCCATCCCCTCATTTACCGGCCCGCGGATATTGTTGCCGATGAAAAAGGAGTTGAGGCGGAAATTGCTTTTGAATTTCAAATCGGTGTAAGGGGCGACGCCGAAGGAATAAACATGAATGATCTCTGTATCAAAAAATGCCTTGGGGTGGGAATCAACATAGTTTACCATTGCCTGGACGAGGAATTGCGGTTCTCCGCAGCCTGATACTACAAAGATATGATCCCCCCGGTGAATGTTGCTGAAAACAAGCGCTGCGTCCGCAAATTTTTCGGGATACAATTTTTTCCAGTCATCGAGGGAATTCATGGGCGCTTTAAAACCTGTTATCGGATCCGGTTTGCCAGATAATGTTTTCGCAGTCGCTGCCTCATTGCTTACAGCGCGCAGGCATACTAAGCGGCGCGTCTCTATCTGTCAAGAAAAGATTGCAGCAAGTTGGCAGTGTTGTTTCTTGATTATTTTACGCATAGTGATGAGGCCGCCGATGATTATGCCGGAGAGCCGGCCGCCAGATAACCGGATGAGAGTGTTCTGGAGATTACGGGGCCTTTTCTAGTTTCGGGAAGGCGGTAATCCATTACTATGCTGAGAAAATCTACTGTGATGTTGAAGGTCGCCCCCCAGAGGATTTCCTCTTTTCCGTCATTTCCGTAATGAATTAGACAAGGGTAGTCGATTGGCGGTGTATTTTGCCCGGGTGTCTCTATTTTAAGAGAGCCTATCGCATCGGGATTATAGAACGAGGCGAGGGGTATCTCCACGATCTTTTCCACCTCGCTGTTGGGGCAAAGCAAGCCATGATTTTTTACAAAACCGGCAATGGGGAAGATGGTCCGTTTAAAAAGGGAGAGATCATAGGTGGGAAGGGGGCCGATCAACGCGGTGTGAAAAGGCGAAAGACCTGTTTCCTCCCATGCTTCGCGAAGGGCGGTTGTCATAAAAAGGGTAATTAGACGGGATGATTTGGACTTTTTTCCGTCAGTTGCACTGGAGGCATTTTGCCTCAACGCTGGCAGCAGGCGATAAAGAAAGATATATTTCAGAATTCGATCGCCGATGGGATTAAGCATTCCGCCGGGAAAGCTCAGATCACCGGCCTGGGCTACGGTGGAAGAGCGTTTTATCAGCAGGATGACGAACGAACCGGCTGTCCCAGCTTTGCCCAACGAAGATTTGCGAAAAATCAGCGGCATCAAAACCCCGGCGGCAAGGCGGCGGTCGTTTTTATTGGCCAGTAATTTCAGGTTCATCCAGGCATCATTGTAATCAGAAGGATGCGCCCAGATTCTTTCCCTCACCCGCTGTATAAAAAGTTCCCTTTTTGTGAAAATATCCGGAATTTCATGCGATTGCATTATTTACTCTCCACGTGCGCAATCAGTTGGGCGATCTGGCGTTCATACCAGCATCCGAATGGAAAAGGATCAATAAAACCGCAATGGCCGCCGAAACGCTGAATCGAGACATGCAGAAGCGGGTTCGCGGGCAGTTGATAGAAGTCTTCCACGGGGACGGCAGGATCATCCTGAGCCATGATAATGAAGGCAGGCATCGCCAGCGAGGCCAGAACATTGCCAGTCAGCGTGTAAATATTGAAATATTCCCGGTAATTATTGAATTGGGGATACCATGCCATAATGGCTTCCGTCAGCGGCATTAACTTTTTGTGGTGCATTATCGAGTCGAAGTTGTAAAGATCGGGGAAGCATTGTTGCTTTTGCCGTAAAGAGCGCTTCCATTTCGCCATAAAATAGCGGCGATAAACCGCCGGCCCCTCATCGATTGCGAGCGTTGCCTTGTAGGGATCGATGGCCGGACTGATGGAAAACACCATTTTCAGGTTGGCAATGGGAGCAAGGGACTGTTTCAGCGCGATTCTCAGCGCAAAGTTGCCCCCGAGGGAAAAGCCTATCAGGTAGCAGGGAAGAGTCGGTTGCCGGCCGGCGATAGTCCTTACCGCGCTGGCCGCTTCTTCGGTCAGCGCGCCGTGAAAGAGCCCTTCGTTCAGGCCATGACTGTTGCCGTGATCCCGTAAATTGAGACGAAATACCTCATAGCCGAGCCGGTAGAAAAAGCGGCCGGTGGAAAGCATATAGGTGGAATCGGAACTCCCCTCCCAGCCGTGGATAATAATAATCATCCCTGCCGGTTTTCTGCTTTTTTGCTTGGAGTGATATCCCAGCAGACGAACGCCGTCGCCTGCGCCGACAATATTTTCTTCAGCAGCGTCCAGCATCTCGTTTTTCCCGGACGCCCTGACGTGCAGACTCCCGAAAGTTGTCTGGATGTGGGTGTTTCGGAAAAAAAAGGATGGGGAAAAAGGTTCGCCCAGCAGCAAGCTGTCCATGATGATCTCTCGTGGTAAAAATACAAAAGCCCGATCAGGGACCGGGCCTTTGTATTTAATGGTGGCGGTGCAGGGAATTGAACCCCGGACACTACGGATATGAGCCGTATGCTCTAACCGGCTGAGCTACACCGCCAGATTATGACAGAGCCCGCGACGATGATAGTCTTTGCCTTGCGCCGCGATCCCTTTTTTTACATGCCTTCAAGGTGGGCGCTTCTACAATAGTTCCCGCCAAATGTCAACCCCTCGTTGTTTATTCGCCCTGCAAGGAATAAGAAACGATGACGCTGCGCGCCTTTATCGACCCGCCCGTGGACAGAACGAGGGCAAGAACGATGTCGTTTTCCCCGTCATTATCAATGTCCTTAAACTGGTAGTCGGCGATATAACCGCTGATCTTCTTGGTTTTCCAGTTTGCAACGATGCCCATCCCGTCCCATTCCAGGTTATACACCTCGGCGCTCGTAAACAACTTCAGATTCTGAAACATCCGCGACGAAGAAGAGATGTTTTTGGGGATAATGATCTCCCTTTTACCGTCTTTGTTGGTGTCGTAGGTAAGTATTCTCGAATTAATGAAATAGGTTTTGTTGTCCGTTTCCCCCGACTGCGCTTTATTCATCGGTTCGATTAGGGTACTGCTTCCCCCGAAGGGTTCCTCGCTCTTCCAGACAAATTCCTCACTGCCGCCAAAGACCAAGACCTTGGACAGAGGTTTCGTAGTCTGTTCAAAGATGCAGAGATAATCGTCACTGTTTAACGCGATTATCCTTTCCGCACCGCTCGCGCCCAGTTTGTCCATGGTAAGCCCGTATATGGAAA
>JALNYO010000018.1 GCA_023229765.1 Syntrophales bacterium
TTCATGATTGACGATGTCCATTTTGGGCTTGACTATTTTCTATAGAATTATTGAATTTCTCCCGAAATGTTGTTAATTGTCATTCCCGTGAAAACGGGAATCTGGTCTTTTCGGGAACTTATAGATTATGAACATTAAGCTTCGCTTTCCCGCCTGCGCGGGAATGACAAAAGGGTATAGATTTTCAAAGCTCTCACCCCGGGTGTGGGGTGTAAGGGCACGTCATGCCGTGCCCCTATCTGCGCCCCGGACGCGACGGAGCGCGTCTCTCCAATTTTATGAACATTAAACTGCGTTTCCATCTTTCTTGGTGACGGTGCGCTTTCGTGGGAGTCGCATGTAAACAGAGGTTGTAAAAAGCGAGCGATACCGGAAAGTTTAGGCCTCTTAACATATCTGGAGATAATTACAATCGGAAAATAGTGATGAAACATTCATTACGGCACGCCTTAATGTAATTGGAGGGACGCGCTCCGTCGCGTCCGGGGCATCGGCATACATCCTGATTTTCCCGAAAAATTGATTGACACGCAGGCGCCCTTTACCTATATACCCGCAGGTAAGTTAAACAGGTCTATATTAACTAAAAACCCCCATGCTTGGGGCAAGCACAACGAAGGAGGAAAATCCCCCCTTGCCCCCTTTGGCAAAGGGGGGGTGGGGGGATTTTCATACAAATACACCGCCATCCAAGGAGAGTGACCATGCCCAAAAGAAGCGACATTGATAAAGTTCTGATTATTGGTTCGGGTCCGATCGTTATCGGTCAGGCCTGCGAGTTCGATTACTCGGGGACACAGGCCTGTAAAGCCCTGCGCAAATTGGGGTACAAGATCGTGCTGGTCAATTCCAATCCGGCGACCATCATGACCGATCCCGGCATGGCTGATGTTACCTACATCGAGCCGCTTAACCTGCAATCCTTGACGGAGATTATTGAAAATGAGCGCCCCGATGCGGTGCTTCCCAATTTGGGAGGGCAAACCGGCCTCAATTTGACGTCGGAGCTCTACAAGGCAGGGGTGCTGGAAAAATACGGCGTCAAGGTGATCGGCGTGCAGGTAGATGCCATCGAACGAGGTGAGGATCGGATCGCCTTTAAAGAGACGATGAACCGGCTTGGGATAGACATGCCGAAAAGCGAACCGGCTTACAATGTCGAAGATGCGGAGAAGATTGCCCTCGCTCTCGGCTACCCGGTTGTGATCCGTCCCGCCTATACGATGGGCGGCACCGGCGGCGGCCTTGTCTATAATGTGGAGGAGCTCCGCCTTATTGCGAGCCGGGGAATCTCCGCGAGTCTCGTCGGCCAGATACTTGTCGAAGAGTCCGTCCTCGGCTGGGAGGAACTGGAGCTGGAGGTGGTGCGGGACTCAAAAAACCAGAAGATTACCGTCTGCTTCATCGAAAATGTGGACGCGATGGGTGTACATACGGGCGATTCCTACTGCACCGCGCCGATGCTCACCATTAGTCAGGAACTCCAGACCCGCCTTCAGAAATATTCGTACGATATCGTGGATGCGATCGAGGTGATCGGCGGGACGAATGTCCAGTTTGCCCACGATCCGAAAACGGATCGGGTCGTTGTCATTGAAATCAACCCCCGCACCTCCCGCTCCTCCGCCCTGGCTTCGAAAGCTACCGGCTTCCCGATCGCGCTTATTTCCTCGTTCCTGGCGGGAGGATTGACCCTTGACGAGATACCCTACTGGCGGGAGGGAACCCTCGACAAATACATACCGTGGGGAGATTATGTCGTCGTGAAGTTTTCCCGCTGGGATTTCGAGAAATTCCCCGGCGCGATCGACAAGCTCGGAACGCAGATGCGCGCCGTCGGCGAGGTGATGAGCATCGGCAAAAACTACAAGGAGGCCTTTCAGAAGGCGATTCGCTCCCTCGAAAAGGGGCGGGCGGGTCTCGGTTTTGTTAAGGATTTCAACAAAAAATCGGTTGACGACCTTCTCGAAATGCTCTCCGAGCCTTCCAGCGAGCGGCAGTTCATCCTCTATGAGGCCATCCGCAAAGGGGCCGGCCTTGAGGAACTGAACAGAAGGACTCATATCAAGGGCTGGTTTCTCGAACAGATGAAGGAACTGGTCGAGACGGAGGAGGAAATTCTCGCTTATAAAGGAAAGGTCATGCCGGACGAGCTTCTCAAAAGGGCCAAGCAGGAGGGGTTTTCCGACCGTTATCTTGCCCAGATTCTCGGGGTTCCGGAAGATGAAATTCGCCGCGGGAGGACAGCGCTGGGTGTTGTCGAGTGCTGGGACGCGGTCCCGGTAAGCGGGGTGGAAAACGCCTCCTATTACTACTCGACCTACAACGCCCCCGACCGGGTGAGCGCCAGCAAGAACAAAAAGAAGATCATGGTTCTGGGCGGAGGCCCCAACCGGATCGGACAGGGGATAGAATTCGACTACTGCTGCGTTCATGCGGCCTTCACGCTTAGGGACGAGGGATATGAGTCGATCATGGTCAACTGCAACCCGGAAACTGTTTCGACCGATTACGACACCTCCGACAAGCTCTACTTCGAGCCGCTGACGGTCGAGGATGTGCTGGCGATCTACGAAAAGGAAAAGCCGGAAGGGGTTATCGTCCAGTTCGGCGGTCAGACGCCGCTGAATCTGGCCCGGCAGCTCTCCCAGGCGGGGGTTCGCGTCATCGGCACCTCCCCCGATACGATCGACTTGGCCGAAGACCGTGATCTCTTCAAGAAAATGATGGAGAAGCTCGGCATTCCCATGCCGGCTTCGGGCATGGCGAGCAATTTCACCGAAGCGATAGGCATTGCCGAAAGGGTCGGCTATCCGCTGATGGTGAGACCGTCGTATGTCCTCGGCGGTCGCGGCATGGAGGTAGTTCATGACGAGGAGATGCTCAAGCGCTACGTCGAAGCGGCGGTCGGGGTGACCCCAGAGCGGCCGATTCTGATCGACAAATTTCTCGAAAACGCGATCGAGTGCGAGGCGGACGCGATCTGTGACGGGACGGACGCCTTTGTCCCGGCGATCATGGAGCACATAGAACTTGCCGGCATCCATTCGGGCGACTCCGCCTGCGTCATCCCGCCGATCAGCATTTCCGCACGTCACCAGGAGACGATCAGGGACTACACAAAACGCATTGCCATCGAACTGGGAGTGGTTGGCCTGATGAACATCCAGTACGCCATTGCCGGAGAGATGGTCTATATCCTCGAGGCTAATCCCCGCGCCTCGCGCACGGTTCCCCTTGTTTCGAAGGTTTGCAACATCTCGATGGCGAGAATCGCCACACAGGTGATGTTGGGGCAAAAGCTGGCGGATTTGCAGATCAAGCAGAGTTCGTTCTCTCATTTCGGGGTAAAGGAGTCGGTTTTCCCATTTAACATGTTCCAGGAGGTTGACCCGATTCTTGGACCGGAAATGCGCTCCACCGGCGAGGTCCTCGGTCTCGCGGATTCGTTCGGCCTGGCGTTTTACAAGGCAGAGGAGGCCGCCCAGCAGGTTCTCCCGCGGGAAGGCACGGTTCTCATCACGGTCAATGATCAGGACAAGGGAGGCGCCCTGGAAGTGGCCCGGGCCTTTGGGCAGATGGGTTTTGCGATCCTGGCGACCGGAGGGACACAGGAATTTCTCGCCGCCAACAACGTACCGGCGCAGTCAATCCTGAAAGCGCACGAGGGACGTCCGAATATCGTCGATGCAATCAAGAACGGGGAGATCGATCTGGTGATCAACACCCCGGCGGGAAGGCTGAGCCAGACGGATGACTCCTACATCCGCAAGGCGGCAATAAAGTATAAAGTCCCGTATATTACGACGATCGCCGCCGCCGTCGCCGCCGCGAAGGGCATCGCCGCTTTCCGTCAGGGACACGGCCGGGCGAAGTCCCTGCAGGATTACCATCGCGATATCCACTGAGATCCCGTTCTGAATCAGAGAGGATGACTGGAGAAAAAAAGAGAAGACAACCCTGTGCGAACCAGGGTTGCCTTCTTGCCTGTGCCATTGGCTTAAAACCGTGCGGCGTCCGTTCCCTGTTCAGGGCGGGAAGAGGCGTACAAACCGAACTGAACCGTGAAGTCCGTCGCCTCGACCACCGGCCGGATGTTGCGGCGCACCTTTTCCATCCTCACGATGCCGTAGCGGGCCATCGTCTTGAGCGTCCGGGAGAGGTTGCTGCTGCTCCTGCCTGTCGCCTCTTCCAGCTCCTTGAGCGATTCGGGCTTCCGTTCCAGGATGGTCTTCAGCAGCAACTGGTTTTCGTTGCTCAAGACCTGCGCCATGGATCGCACCGATTCAAACCACACCTTGGGTTCGTCAGGCCGCGGATGGTGTTCACCGCGGGCGATGGCCAAGGACCGCTTCTTATAGTCCTGATAGGGCATGATGCCGATGTGGAGCACTTTCCGGGCCATGTTTATTCCTCTCATTTCTCTCCCATGATCCGCTCGGCCTCGCGCCAGAAGTCCTCCAGCAACTGTTCCGCCGATTCGTAATCGTAGGGCGATGTCTTTTCCCCTTCATGGAGAGATACGTTATCATCAGATGATAATAATCGCAATGCTTTTTTCAGTGCATGGCACGCAGACCAGGGCCCGACCGCTTCTGCCGTCCAAGCCAGCGTGTTTCATCCCGAAGTCAATAACGATCATGTTCTTGTAAAAGCTTTGACTTCATTGCGTAATAGTGAACCGCTTAAAAAAAACGGCTTGACATAAATATCAATATCGAGACTATAAGAACATACATTTGACTGCTGATTATTTGTGGGGTTGGGAAGGTTGCGTGAGGTATGCGATGAAGGATTCATCCCAGGCGAATAATAAAGACCTGTTGGAAGAGATGTCCGCCCTGAAACAGAAAATCAAGGAACTGGAACAATCGGAATCGGAAGGTGTGAGAGCCTCTAAGGCAGCTCGGAAGAGTGAGGCATATTTCAAGGCGATCATCCAGAACTCATCCGATATCATTCTCATATTGGATAAGGTTGGAACCATTACCTATGCGAGTCCCTCTACTGAGCGTTTTCTCGGCTACGCGCCGGACGAGTTGATCGGGAAAAGAACATTGGATCTGATTGTATCTGACGATAAGCCGAGGGCTATTGAGGATTTTAGCAGGGCATTACTGACAAAAGAAGTCCCCATCCATAACGTTTTCCGCATAATGCATAAAGACGGCGCCGAGCACATTCTGGAGGGGATCGGCAAGAATCTCCTTGATGATCCGATTGTTGCAGGCTTCGTGATGAATGTCCGCGACATCACCGATCGCAAGCAGATGGAAGATGCTTTGCGGGCGAGCGAGGAGCGATATCGCACGATTCTTGAAAACATCGAGGATGGCTACTTCGAAGTTGATATTGCCGGTAATTTGACTTTCTTTAACGACGCGGTTTGCCGAATGACCGGATCTACCCGCGCTGAAATGATGGGTATGAATAACCGTCAATATGCCGACAAGGAGAACAGTGAAATATTATATCGAGCCTTTAACAAAGTCTTCAAGACAGGGGAGCCCTCAATAGGAGTAGGTAATGAAATTATTAGAAAAGATGGAAGAAAACTACACATTGAGTCCTCTATATCTCTCATAAGAAATACATCCAATCAACCGATAGGGTTTCGCGGTATCATGCGAAACGTCACTAAACGGAAGCAGATTGAGAAAGAGGCGGCCATCCTTTCCGAC
This sequence comes from Syntrophales bacterium, assembly GCA_023229765.1. Classification (NCBI taxonomy): domain Bacteria; kingdom Pseudomonadati; phylum Thermodesulfobacteriota; class Syntrophia; order Syntrophales; species Syntrophales bacterium. Next base: position 5,682 of record JALNYO010000018.1, read on the forward strand.
ATCGGCCGGCTGATCGGCTCCACGCTGGACATCGATGAGGTGTACGAGCGGGTCGCTGCCGAGGTCCGGAAACTTATCCCTTTTGACAGGCTCACTATCAACCTGAACGACTATGATCAGAATACCGTTACTGTCGCATACGCTTTCGGGTCAAATGTTCCCGGCCGAAGACTGGGAGATTCTTTACCTCTGCAGGGGTCGATAAATGAGGCGCTTGCACACACAAAGACCGGCATACTGCTCCATCCGACAGGCGCGGACGAACTGGCGGGACAATATCCTCATATCGTATCCACTTTTCAGGCGGGGATAAACTCGTTTATGAGTGTTCCCCTGATCTACCGGGACGAATTGATCGGCGCCATCCATTTCCGGTCGAAAACGCCGAATGCCTACACAGAGAACGATCTCCGCCTGGCGGAGAGGATCGGGGCGCAGATTGCCGGGGCGATCGCCAACGCGCAGTTGTTTTCCGATCTCAAAAAGGCGGAAAAATCATTGCGGGAGAGCGAGGTACGTTTCCGCGGCCTGGTGGAGCAGGCCGCGGTGGGCGTGGCCGAGATCGATATGAACACGGGCCAATTCCTGACGGTGAACCGGCGGCTTTGCGAAATGGTCGGCAGAACTCAGGGTGAAATGATGGCCACCACCGTTATGGCGATCACGCATCCGGAAGATCTTCATCTGCACGATGAAAAAAGACGAATGATGCTGGCCGGGGAGATCGGGCACTACAGCCTGGAGAAGCGCTACCTCCGGAAGGACGGGGAGACCGTCTGGGTGAACATCACGGTGTCGCCGCTCTGGAAGCCTGGGGAAATACCCGGGCGGAACATGATCGTAGTCGGGGACATCACGGACCGCAAGCGGATGGAGGAGGAGATCCGGGAGATGTCCCTCCGGGATGGGCTTACGGAACTCTACAACCGGCGGGGGTTCATCACCCTGGCGGAGCAGCAGATCAGGGCGGCCAACCGGGGCAAGAGGGCAGTGTTAGTCACCTTCATTGATTACGACGGCCTTAAACGGATCAACGACACCCTGGGTCATACAGAGGGGGACAGGGCACTGATCGATACGGCTGATGTGCTCCGCCGGACGTTTCGGGAATCGGACATCATCGCCCGCCCGGGCGGGGATGAATTCGCCGTCCTGTCCATCGATGCAGCGGTCATGAATCTTGAGGACTTTTCGGTACGTCTTCAACAGCATATTGCTGAATTCAATGCAAGGGCATCCCGGCCCTACAAGCTGGCGATGAGTTGGGGCACTGCCGTCTACGATCCCGAATCACCTCTGTCCCTGGATGAACTGATGTCCTCTGCCGATCAGCGGATGTACGCCCAGAAAAAAGCGAAAGCGAACCAGAGAATGTAATCGGGAACAATCGGTTACACGACTGATGTACAGAACGCGTACACAAATCAATTTGGCCGTTCTGTTTCTGACCCTTTTCCTTATCTTTCTTTCCGCCCTTGTCTCCCATTACTGCTTTCAGCCTGCTATACGCGTCAACCGGATGAGCCTTATTTCTTATCTTTTTGAAAAAGGCTGTCATCGAGACCGGTGTTGATCCGCCATTCGCTGTAAGAAATATCGATGTCTCCTTCCCCCGACACATCATCGAGTCTGCGCATGCCTGAGGAAACGGGATTATCGCTTGTGCTAAAAAATGCGGCATCGGCATTGCGCATCTCTTCGGGAAAGGTGAGGTGGATGTGGACCTTTTCCGGCAGCGGCCATTTCTCAAGACCCTGCTCAACGGTCCTGTAAGTGAGCTTCACCTGCCCTTTTGTCCCTTTGACGGAGAGGCTTTCCATCTGCCGGATCCGCAGGGGATTTCCCCCGACCCAGACATGATAATACCTAATAAGTGCCTTGGTTTCGAGTGGTTCCACCCTGAACACGTCCATCGTACTCCCGTTTAGATTCTCGGTCCGTTCGTAGGTGATCAGATTTTTTGCGGGATCGAACTGGAACGGGTTGAACACGCCGCTGTCGCGGGGGATCGGTGCAAAACTCCTGGTTTCGATGTGGAACTTGTCTGGTTTCTTGAAGTAAAGGGTGGCGCTGAAATCGGGAATCCGGATGGTTGGCATGTTCACTTTTGCGTGAATCCTGACGGTGTAGTCGTTCAAGTCCCGATAAGGCTTTACCAGTTCGGTAAAGACATGCCGGGGATCAGGCCTCTGCTTCGCGCCGGGTTTTTCCTGCGTTGCTGCCTGCGCTGGGGCAATGAGAAGAAAGAACAGGCAAAACGTCAATACTTTGTTCAGGGTAGGAAATTTCATTTACGAAAGAATGTCCTTTCTGGAAAAATAGACGATCGCCGCCAAGAAAAAAGCAATGATGAAGCCGGCCAGGATGATGACATTGGTGCGGATGACGCCCCAGGGAATCGGATCATCGAACACCTTCTGCCACGCATCGAAGTAATTGAGGAACAGATAGGGGCGGATCGCCTGGAACAGCTCGAAGGGCAGGCTGATAATGATGATGCTGACAATAATGACCGCCATTGTGGCAATGATCGGACCGATGGAGTTGTCGGTAAACGCCGAAAATAGAAAGCTGAGGGAGGAGACGACGAACATCGCCAGTGTGGCCAGACCGTAGGCCATCAGGAAATATGCGGGCAGATGGGATTCCGGGATAACGAGGATTCCCCGGCGGATAACCAGCAGATCGCCGCTGCCGAAGGCCCAAAGGGAAAGGCCGAGCGTCAGGCCGCCGATGAAAAGTACCATAAGCGCCGTATAGATGAGGGTGACGATGAACTTGGCCGTGATGATCCTGGTTCTGGAAACTGTATGAATGAGAAGGAAGCGGAAGGTTCCTGCATTTCCCTCGCCGGCGATCTGATCCCCGGCCACTATGGTCAGGAGGATCGGAACATGCACCCAGAGGGCGCCCATGAAGAAAAAGCCGAAAAACCAGCCGTTCAAGACATTCCCGCCGATCACGAAGTCGTTCTGCAGCAGGGAAAGCAGGTGCCGTTCAAAAGAAAGCTTTCCTCCCAGCTTCAGGCCTATCACTACCAGGGGGACGATCATGCCGAAGGCCAAAAACCCGATATAAGTGCGCCAGCGGGTAAAGGTCTTGATCAGTTCGAACCAGATTAGATGCATCATGGTATGTCCGCTCTCCCCTTTATGAATATTAAGCTACGCTTTATGGACATTAATCTTCTATTTGTGAACATTAAGCTACGCTTTCTTGACAGCGATGAATGCCTCACGGCTCGCGCCCTTCGATCAGGTTCAGAAAATAGGTTTCCAGTGTCCTTTGGGGAATGAGGCCGTTCACGTTGAAGCCGGCATTGACCAGTTGCCTGTTGAGCTCCGGAATACGCTCCAGATCGAGCTCCACGTTGATGCCGTCGCTTTGGATTGCCGCGGACCTGCCGAATGCATTTGTTTTGAGAAACTGCAGGGCCTCTTCGGGACGGTCCGTCTTCACCAAAACATAAGACGGCCCCTTTTTCAGGAGATCCTGTACGCTTCCCTCCACGCGGAGCTTGCCTTGATGTATGATCGCCATCCGGGTTGCGATCAACTCCACCTCGTAAAGAAGGTGGGAGGAGAGAAAAATGGTCACCCCGCGCTCGCGGGCAAGCTCCTGGATAAGCTCACGTACCTCCTTCATCCCTTGCGGATCGAGGCCGGTCGTCGGCTCATCAAGGATCACCAACTCTGGTTCGTTCAGAAGGATCAGGGCCAGGCCAAGGCGCTGGTTCATCCCGTGCGAATAGGTTTTCACCGGATCATCGGCCCGGTCTGCCAACCCAACCTGCTCCAACTGCTTCATGATCTGACGGCGGGAAACGGGCTTCTGGAGTCCCCCCAGGATTTCCATGTTGCGCAGAGCGGAGAGGTGATTGTAAAACGCCGGCTTTTCGACCACCGCCCCTACCTTCGCCAGGGCCTTGTGGCCGGCCTTTTTGAGCGACGCCCCGAAGATCTCCACGTCCCCTTCCGCAGGAAAGACGAGATGCAGAATCATCCGGATGGTGGTGCTTTTACCTGCGCCGTTGGGTCCGAGAAAACCGAACACGTCTCCCCTCTGAACCTCGATGTTCAGATGATCCACTGCCAGTCGGTTTTTGTAACGCTTCGTAAGCCCAATGGTGCGCAGTACGGTTTCGGACATGATCCCACGGTCTCCTGATCGATTGCCTTGATACTTGACAGGAACTCGCCTTTTCGCGTCCGCGAGTATAGGACGGAAAAAGCTTGTATGTCAAAGAATATGTGTTGGTAAAATGCTGTTGCTTCAACAGCCTGCGAGAACTTTGAATTTCTCCCGAAATGTTGTTAATTGTCATTCCCGTGAAAACGGGAATCTGGTCTTTTCGGGAACTTATAGATTATGAACATTAAGCTTCGCTTTCCCGCCTGCGCGGGAATGACAAAGAAGGGACGTTTTTCAAAGGTCTCCCTGCGTCACCGTCGATGACGCTGCCGATTATTAATCCGGATGCAGGCTCGGCAAAAATGTGTTGACAGAATGCGCAATTACGTGTTAGGTGCCGCCCGACAGTAAGCGAAAGCCGTGCGTGCAGGGTTGCAGTATCGGCGGGGTGAGTGCGTAAGCGGCAGCATAGATGTGCCGCACGTTCTGTTCTTGCCGACTTCAGCAGGCCATTTATGAGGGGTTAAGCGGAAGCTTGCCCCTTTTTTGTTGAAAAATGCCGGTTGCTCGTTATTTGAAATGATTGTTATCGCGGTTGTCAAGGGATGTTGTTTCCGCCAGGCGAAACACGCGCACTGATCTCCGGCGTTAGGGGCTTTTGCCCATCAAACGCCACGGAACAAGACGTCCCCTTTCAAACCGTCACGCGGCAGGCAACTGCCGCCGTTCACCCCCGCGAGGAAAATTTTGGAGTCATTAAACTCCGTTTTCGCGGGCATCACCGCAAAGAAATTTGCAGAGCTTCATCACGCTGAGAGTGCGACTTGGCAAGAAGGAGTCAAGGAGTATTTTCAGTGAATTTTGAACAGTTTTCTTTAGATCCGCATCTTTTGTCCGCCATCAGGGCGGAAGGCTACACGTCGCCTACCCCGATCCAGGAGAAGGCGATGCCCCCCGTTCTGGCCGGCAGGGACGTTCTGGGACTGGCGCAGACCGGCACCGGTAAAACCGCCGCCTTCGTGCTGCCCATCCTCCAGCGCCTAATTGCAGAACAGTGCTTAGTTGAAAGGGCCCGTCCCACTCATGAAAGGGACAAAGCCCCGGGAACGAAGCGTCATATCCGCGCCCTCATCGTCGCGCCGACCCGGGAGCTGGCCGAACAGATCCATCAGGCGACGATTTCCCTGGGGCGCAATACCAGCGTGAAGAGCGCCACCATCTACGGCGGGGTGAGCAAGGGACCACAGCTTATTACCCTGCGACGCGGCGTGGATATTGTCATAGCCTGTCCGGGAAGGCTCCTCGACCACCTTGGCGAGGGCAATATCGATCTCGGCCATGTCGAGGTGCTGGTGCTCGACGAGGCGGATCGCATGTGCGACATGGGTTTTTTGCCCGATATCAAGCGCATAATCCGCTCTCTTCCGGCAAAGCGTCAGACGCTCTTTTTTTCCGCGACAATGCCCGATGACATCCGCTCCCTGGCGGATGGGATTTTGAGCAATCCGATCAGCGTGCAGATCGGCATGATCGCCCCGGCCAAGACCGTCACCCATGCCCTCTATCCGGCGCCGGACGGTCGCAAAACGGATCTGCTTTTGGCGATGCTGCAGCAGACGCCGACCGGGCGCGTTCTGATCTTTACCCGCACCAAACACCGTGCCCGCAACCTGGCCAGCAGCCTGGAAAAGAGCAATTACCGCGTTTCGGCCCTCCAGGGAAATATGACGCAGAATCGCCGTCAGGATGCGATCAACGGGTTCAAGGGGGGCAAGTACGACATCCTCGTTGCCACCGACATCGCCGCGCGCGGCATTGACGTTTCGGAGATCTCGCATGTAATCAACTTCGACATGCCCGATACGGTGGACGCCTACACCCACCGGATAGGCAGGACGGGACGGGCCCTGCAGACCGGCGAGGCCTTCACCTTTTCCTCTCCCGCGGACGAGATTATTATCCGGCAGATCGAGCAGGTTCTGGGCGCCCGGATCGAACGCCGCCGCCTTCCCGATTTTGACTACGGAAATCAGGTGCAGGAAAGCGCCTTTATTTCCACGCGCCCCCAGCAGCCCAGGCCGCAGGTAAGACGTTTGAATACGGGTGCGGCACGCCCTGCCCAGGGACAGGCCGCTCCCAGAACCAGGCCGGCTTATGTGGCCCAGAGGCGGGGCGGCGATCCAGCGGGCGCTCGGACTTCCCGCAGTCAAACCACCCCCCAGCGTCGCAAAGCGCTTCCCTCGTCTGCGGCGGTGCGCCGCGCCTGGTAACGGCAACGCGAAAAAGCGTCAAAAGCGGTGAGTGCGCCTCTTTCCCGGAATAAAAGGGTGTAATTTATTGAAAATTGTGCGATAATTAACCCGCAAGGGCCACCCCATACATATATGAGGTAAGCCTGATCATTTAACCCCTAACCTTTTGGGGAAATGGGCGGATACAAATTAGACCCCGTTTCTCGCAATGGCAGAAACGGGGTTTTTATTTTGGAGATATCGGGCGTGAACGTGAGCAATTACAAGATAGGGGAGCTTTTGCTCCGTCTGAAGTCGCACCTGCGCAGGGACCTTGGGAAAAAACATGACGTGGATGAGCCGCCGCTGCGCGCAGAGTTGTTCAGCGCCGACCAGATGGAGCAGCACGGCAAGAAACTGGCGAGTTTGCACCAATTGAATCCTGTGCATACCCCGGAGCTGCTTTTGGCGCGGCTGGCGGAAAACGAGGACATTCTGCTGGGCGTCCGCAACCTGTTGACCGAAGCGGCTAAGGACAACCGCCGGATTACGCCTGCCGGAGAATGGCTGCTCGATAACTTCTACCTGATCGAAGAGCAGATTCGCATTGCCAGGCGGCATCTGCCAAAGGGTTATAGCCGGGAGCTGCCCCGTTTGCTGAATGGCCCCTCGGCCGACCTTCCGCGTGTTTATGACATTGCGCTTTCGACTATTTCCCACGGCGATGGGCGGGCCGATCCGGAGAGTCTCCGCCGGTTTGTTGCCGCCTATCAGGGCATAACTGTCCTCAAGTTGGGCGAGTTGTGGGCCATCCCCATCATGCTGCGCCTGGCGCTGATCGAGAATCTTCGTCGCATTGCCGCCCGGATCGCGACGGACAGAATCGACCGTAATCTGGCCGATTACTGGGCGGATCGGATGACCGAGAGCGCCGCCAAGGATCCGAAGAACCTGATTCTGGTGATTGCAGACATGGCCAGATCGAATCCGCCCTTAGTCAGTTCGTTTGTCGCAGAAATGACCCGCCGCCTGCAGGGTCAGGGCCCCGCTCTGGCGCTGCCCCTGACCTGGATCGAGCAGCGCCTCTCCGAGGACGGTCAGGCTATCAAACAACTCGTGGATGCGGAGACCCAGCAGCAGGCCGCCGACCAGATCTCCATGAGCAACAGCATCGGCAGCCTCCGTTTCCTTGGTGCGATGGACTGGCGGGAGTTCGTCGAGACGATGAGCGCAGTCAATCAGATTCTGCAGGAAGATCCCGCCGCTCTTTATGGCTTGATGGATTTTTCGACCCGGGACCGGTACCGCCATGTTATAGAGAAGATCGCGAAGTTCAGCCGATTATCCGAGGGAGAAATCGCGCGTCTGGCGATCGGGCTCGCCCGGAAGGGAGAGGCCGAAAAGGGCGTCGCTAACCGCACGGCGCATGTCGGCTTCTACCTGATCGATCAGGGAGCTGCCGAGCTGGACAGTCTGGCCGAGGTGCGCTGGCCGCCCTCCGAAGCGCTCCGGAAATGGAGCCGGCGACGTCCTTTCCTGCTCTATGGCGGCGCGATCCTCCTTTTGACACTGTCCTTTTTATGGATATTGCTGAATAACGCATATAACGGAGGATTGCGGGAGTGGCCGCTGTTGCTCACGGGCGTGCTGCTGCTTTTGGGCGCCAGTCATCTGGCAATCGCCCTGGTGAACTGGCTGGCGACGCTGCTGGTTATGCCGCAGCCGTTGCCGCGCCTGGACTTCTCCGAGGGAATCCCGGCGCAATTTCGCACCCTGGCCGTGGTTCCGACGATGCTTGCCAGCGCCCGGAACATTGCGGAACTGATTGAGGCCATGGAGGTCCGTTTCCTTGCCAATCGGGACGATAACCTGCATTTCGCGCTGCTGACCGATTTTCGCGATGCCCCCGCTGAAACTTTGCCGGAGGATGAAGGTCTGCTGCGGCTGGTCCAAACGGGGATCGAAGGCCTCAATAAAAAGTACAGGAACCTGAATGGCGACAGCTTCTTCCTTTTCCATCGTCCGCGCCGCTGGAATCCGCAGGACCGGATCTGGATGGGTTACGAACGCAAGCGGGGGAAACTGGCGGATTTGAATGCCCTGCTGCGGGGCGACCCCGAGGATGGTTCCGGGGCCCGCTTTTCGCTTGTTGTCGGTGACACGGCCGCTTTGACAAATGTGAAATACGTGATCACCTTAGACACCGATACCCAGTTGCCGCGCGATGCCGCCCGTCAGTTTGCGGGGGCCATGGCGCATCCGCTCAACCGGGCCCGCTACGACGATGCCCTGGGGCGCATCAGCGAGGGATATGGAATCCTCCAGCCCCGGGTGGCGGTAAGCCTGACCGGCCTGAACCGGTCGCGGTACGCGGCCATGTGCGGGAGCGATCCCGGCATTGATCCCTATACGCGGGTCGTATCCGATGTTTACCAGGACCTGTTCGGCGAGGGATCATTCATCGGCAAGGGCATCTATGATGTGGATGCCTTCGAAGCGGCGCTCAAGGGGCGTTTTCCCGAGAACCGGATTCTCAGTCACGATCTTATCGAAGGGTGTTACGCCCGGGCGGGTCTCTTGAGCGATGTGCAGCTCTATGAGGAGCATCCCTCCCGCTACAGCGCGGATGTGAGCCGCCGTTATCGGTGGATCCGCGGGGACTGGCAGCTTTTCAGATGGCTGTTGCCAGGCGTTCCCGGCCCCACCGGGCAACCGCAAAAAAATCCGCTCTCCAATTTGTCCCGCTGGAAGATCCTCGATAATCTGCGGCGCTCTCTGGTGCCGGCGGCCCTGACCTGTTTATTGCTTTTGGCCTGGACTTCCCTGTCGCCGGCCTGGTACTGGACACTCGCGGTGCTGGGGATTATCCTGATTCCCGCGGTGCTGACTTCCCTCCTTGATGGGCTTCAGAAACCGGCGGAGGTCCTTTTCGGCCAGCATCTGAGCGTCGTCCTGCGTTCCGCCGGCCGGCGCTTCGCCCAGGCCGCCTTTACATTCGCCTGTCTGCCGTACGAGGCTTTTTTCAGCATGGAGGCAATCCTGCGCACGGCCTGGCGGATGCTGATCTCGCACCGGAAGTTTCTCGAATGGAATCCGTCGGGGGGGCCGGAGCGTAACCGCGGCGATCTGGTCGGCGCCTTTCGGACCATGTTTTTCGCCCCGGCGCTGGCCGCTGCCGCTTTTATCGCCCTTACTATGTTTCGTTCGAATTCCTTGGGCGTGGCCGCGCCCATCCTGCTTTTCTGGTTTTTATCCCCCGCGCTTGCCTGGTGGATAAGCAGGCCGCTGGTACGCCGCGAAGCGAGGCTGACGAAGGAGCAAACCCTCTTTCTCAGAGCGCTGTCGCGGAAAACATGGGCATTCTTCGAGACCTTCGTTGGGCCGGAAGATCATTGGCTGCCACCGGACAACTTTCAGGAGAAACCCTCCCCCGTGGTCGCTCACCGCACGTCGCCGACCAACATTGGCCTGGCGCTCCTTGCCAACCTGTCTGCCTATGACTTCGGCTACCTCTTGGCGGGACAACTCATCGAGCGCACGCAGAATGCCTTTCAAGCCATGGAAGCCCTGGAACGTTATCAGGGACATTTCTATAACTGGTACGACACCCGCTCCCTGAAACCGCTGACGCCCCTCTACATCTCTTCAGTGGACAGCGGCAACCTGGCGGGTCACTTGCTGACGCTGCGGCCGGGGCTGCTGGCGCTTCCCGATCAAAAAATCACGGGGCCGCGACTATGGGAGGGGCTTGGCGACACACTGAAGGTCCTTGCGGACGAGGCAGCCGTCACCCCGGGAATGATTCCTCCGGTCCGACTCGCAAAGTTTACGCAGCTTCTGGAGGCCGCGCTCGCCTCCCCGCCGGCAACGCTCGTCGCAGTGATTCTTTGCCTGGAACAGCTTGCAGCTTCCGCCGCGGAATTGATCGCCGAAGGCGAAGGTCTCGACACCGATCCCGAGAGCTCCCTGCGGGTATGGACGCGGGCCCTTGCCGGACAATGCCAAGCGGCGCTCGCTGAGCTTTCCTTTTTGGTGCCGGGGGCGGCCGGGCCTGCCCCGCCCGCTGATTCCGGGGAGTGGGATGGGATTCCGACGCTGCGCCAATTAGCCAAACTGGGGGGAGGCGCGGCAAGTCAGCGCGCCGCAGAACGGATAGAGACAATCGAACAACTGGCACGGCAATGCGGCGGGCTCGCCCGGAGCGAATACGGATTCCTGTTCAATAAGGCCCGCAAGCTGCTGTCCATCGGGTACAACGTCACGGAACACAAGCAGGATCAGAGTTTTTATGACCTGCTGGCTTCTGAGGCACGGTTCAGCACCTTCGTGGCGATTGCCCAGGGGCTTCTGCCTCAGGAGAGCTGGTTCGCCCTGGGACGTCTGCTCACCACTGCCGGCGGGGAGCAGATCCTCCTTTCGTGGAGCGGCTCGATGTTCGAATACCTGATGCCGCTTCTGGTGATGCCGACTTACGAAAACACCCTGCTCGATCAGACCATGAAGGCGGCGGTGGCCAGGCAGATCGAATATGGGCGGCAGCGCGGGACGCCCTGGGGCAGTTCCGAATCGGGTTACAACGCAATCGATGTGCACCAGAACTACCAGTACCGGGCCTTTGGCGTGCCGGGCCTCGGCCTCAAACGCGGGCTTGCCGAAGATCTGGTCATTGCGCCCTATGCCTCGGCGATGGCGTTGATGGTTGCCCCGGAAGAGGCGTGCCGGAATCTCGAACGCCTTGCGGCGGATGGGTTTGGCGGGCGCTACGGCTTCTATGAGGCGATCGACTACACGCCTTCGCGTCTGCCGCGCGGGCAAGGAAGCGCCGTGGTCCGCTCCTTCATGACCCATCACCAGGGCATGAGCCTCCTGTCTCTGGCATTTTTGCTCCTCGACCGGCCAATGCAGAAACGATTTGAGTCGGAACCCCGGTTTCAGGCGACCCTGCTGCTGCTCCAGGAACGAATTCCCCAGTCAACAGCGTTTTATGCGCACATTGCCGATTCCTCCGACAACCATCGGGACTTAAGCCCTCAGGCGACGCCGATTCGTGTTTTCAGCAGTCCCGATTCACCGATTCCGGAGGTGCAGTTGCTGTCGAACGGCCGCTACCATGTGATGGTGACGAGTGCGGGCGGCGGCTACAGCCGCTGGAAGGATCTCGCCGTCACGCGCTGGCGCGAAGACAGCACCTGCGACTCCTGGGGGAGCTTCTATTACATCCGTGATGTCCAGAGCGGTGAGTTCTGGGCCGCTTCCTCTCAGCCGACTCCCCAACGAGCGGATCGTTACGAGGCGATCTTTTCAGAGGGGCGGGCGGAGTTCCGTCGCCTCGACCACGGCATCGATACCCATACGGAGATCGCCGTTTCCCCCGAAGACGATATCGAGCTGCGCCGCATCACCATCACCAACGCGTCGGGAAGGAAAAGAACCATTGACGTCACGAGTTACGCGGAGGTCGTGCTCGCCTCGCCGGCTGCCGATGCATTACATCCGGCGTTCAGCAATCTCTTTGTGCAGACAGAGATTCTCCACCGGGAGCGGGCGATTTTCTGCACCCGGCGCCCCCGTTCCCAGGGGGAGCCAACCCCTTGTCTGTTTCATCTGATGGCCGTTCAGTGTGCGGATCTCGGGGAAATATCCTATGAAACCGATCGCCTGCAGTTTATCGGCCGCGGCAATACCGTTGCCAACCCCCGGGCGATGACGGATTTATCGGACCTGACGGGCAGTGAGGGTTCCGTACTGGATCCGATCGTCTCGATCCGTTGTCTAATCACGCTGGAGCCGGACGAAAAGGCCACTCTCAGCATTGTCACCGGGGTGGGGGAGACGCGCGCCGCCGCTCTGGGCCTGGTGGAAAAATACCAGGATCGGCGTCTGGCGGACCGGGTCTTCGATCTGGCGTGGACGCACAGTCATGTGCTTCTGCAGCAGATCAACGCCACCGAGGCCGACGCCCAGCTTTACGGGCGTCTCGCCGGTTCGGTGATCTATGCCAATGCCTCGATGCGGGCCGATGCGGGCATTATCCTGAAGAACCGCCGCGGTCAATCGGGGCTGTGGGGATACTCCATCTCCGGCGATCTGCCGATCGTCCTGCTTTCGATCGAAGATCCGGCGAATATCGAGCTGGTACGCCAGCTTGTGCAGGCCCACGCGTACTGGTCGCTCAAGGGACTGGCGGTGGATCTGGTGATCTGGAACGAAGATCATGCGGGTTACCGGCAACTGCTCCACGACCAGATCATGGGGCTGATTGCCGCCGGCGTCGAAACCAACGTGACGGAAAAACGCGGCAGTATCTTCGTGAGACCCGCAGACCAGATCGCGAACGAGGACCGTATCCTGATCCAGACAGTCGCCCGCGCCATCATCAGCGACTCCCGAGGATCTCTTGCCGACCAGCTCAGCCGACAAAAGACTGTCGAGATGGCCGTGCCGCGCCTGACGCTGTCCCGGACTCACCGCGCCGCCGGCCCGGTTCTGGCCGCGCTTCCCCGCCCCGACCTGATTTTTTTCAATGGACTCGGCGGATTCACCCCCGATGGGCGGGAGTACGTCATTTCTACCGCGCCGGGCCAGACGACCCCGGCGCCGTGGGTGAATGTCCTGGCGAATCCAAATTTCGGCACGGTTCTGTCCGAAAGCGGCTCCGCCTACACCTGGGCCGAAAATGCCCACGAGTTTCGTCTGACCCCTTGGCACAACGACCCCGTAAGCGACACGAGCGGGGAGGCCTTTTACATCCGCGATGAAGAGCGCGGCGACTTCTGGTCCCCAATGTCGCTGCCTGCCCGCGGGATGACGCCGTACGTCGCCCGGCACGGATTCGGCTACAGCGTCTTCGAACACACGGAGCGCAGCATCCGCTCCGAGGTGTGGGTTTATGTGGCCCCGGACGCGCCCGTCAAGTTCACAGTGCTGAAGATCAAAAACGAGTCGGGCCGTTTTCGGCAGCTCTCCGTCACGGGCTATGCAGAGTGGGTGCTGGGGGATTTGCGACCGAAATCGGCCATGCACGTGGCGACTGAAATTGACCCCGCAAGCGGGGGGCTCTTCGCGCGGAACCCATACAATACTGAATTTCCCGGCCGGACCGCTTTTTTCAACACGGACGGCGCGAAGCGGACAGTGAGCGGCGACCGGACGGAGTTTTTGGGACGTAACGGCACGCATGCAAGTCCGGCGGCGATGAGCCGGTCGCGGCTTTCCGGCCGCGTCGGGGCCTCTTTGGATCCCTGCGCCGCGATTCAGGTTTATGTTGGGCTTGCCGATGGCGAGGAGCGGGAGATCGTCTTCACGCTCGGTGCGGAGAAGGATTTCGCCGCCGCTCGGCGCCTGGCGAATCGTTTTCGGGGAGCGGCGGCGGCGCGGGAGGCGCTGGAAGCGGTGTGGCAGTACTGGAAACATACGCTCGGCGCCGTCCAGGTGGAAACGCCCGATGCTTCCCTCAACGTGCTGGCCAACGGCTGGCTTTTGTATCAGACCCTGGCGTGTCGCCTCTGGGCGCGCAGCGGTTATTACCAGTCCGGAGGGGCCTTCGGTTTCCGCGACCAGTTGCAGGATGTGATGGCCCTCATCCACACCGAACCGCGGCTTACCCGCGAGCATCTGCTCCTCTGCGCGTCCCGTCAGTTTTCCGAAGGGGACGTCCAGCACTGGTGGCACCCCCCCTCAGGCCGGGGCGTGCGGACCCACTGCTCGGATGATTACCTCTGGCTGCCACTGGCGACGTGCCGCTACGTCACGGCTACCGGAGACACCGGCGTCCTCGACGCGTCCATTCCTTTCGTCCTGGGGCGTCCGGTCAATGCGGAGGAAGATTCGTATTACGATCTGCCCTCCCGTTCCGGGGAAACGGCCGGGCTCTATGAACACTGTGTGCGGGCGATTCAGAAGGGGCTCCGGTTCGGCGAACATGGATTGCCGCTCATCGGCTCCGGAGACTGGGACGACGGCATGAACCTGGTGGGCGCCGAGGGAAAAGGCGAAAGCGTCTGGCTGGGGTTCTTTCTCTATGATGTTCTGACGTGGTTCGCCGGGTTGGCGCGCACACGCGGCGACATCTCCTTTGCCGACCGCTGTGAACTGGAAGCGGTGCAGTTGCGTCAGAATATAGAGAAAAATGGCTGGGATGGCAAGTGGTATCGCCGCGCCTACTTTGACGACGGCACGCCGCTGGGTTCTGCCGAAAACGCCGAATGCCAAATCTCTTCCATTTCACAGAGCTGGTCGGTTCTGTCCGGGGCAGGGGATCCCGGCCGCTCCCGACTGGCCATGGAAGCGGTGGAGCGGCGGCTCGTGCGCCGGGAATACGGTCTGATCCAGCTCATCGATCCGCCCTTCGACAAGTCAATGCTGAATCCCGGCTACGTAAAAGGGTATGTGCCCGGTGTCAGGGAAAACGGCGGGCAGTACACGCATGCGGCGATCTGGGCGGCTATGGCTTTTGCCGCCCTGGGCGACGCCCCGCACGCCTGGGAACTGCTGACGATGATCAATCCTGTGAACCATGCCAAATCTCCCGAGGCTATTGCAACCTACAAAGTCGAGCCGTACGTCGTTGCGGCTGACGTTTATTCCGTGCAGCCGCACACCGGCAGGGGCGGCTGGACATGGTACACGGGTTCGGCTGGCTGGCTCTACCGGCTCGTTATGGAGTCGCTCCTCGGCTTGACCATCGAGGGGGACAGACTGAGTTTCGCACCGCTTCTTCCTGTGGATTGGGAGGGCTTCACGGTGCATTACCGTTATCGGGAAACCGTTTACCACATCGCCGTCCTGTCCACGCCGGCCGTCGCTGGTCGGGCGGGGGTGACGGTTGACGGCGACTTGCGGACCGGGCAGTCAATTACCCTCGTGGATGACCGCCGGGAACACTCGGTCGAGGTCCGAATATTTGAAAAATAGAGCGTGACGGAGAGTGCCCATTTATATGAAAATCCCCCCTTACCCCCCTTTAGCAAAGGGGGGAACAATGAAGTCCCTCTTTGCCAAAGAGGGGAACAATGAAGTCCCCCTTTAGCAAAGGGAGATAGAGGGGGATTTGAGGGGGATTTTCATGCTTCGTTGTGCCCGACACGGGCATGGGGGTTCTTTACAAAAGGAAAGCATGCGCTTGAAAAATATTTTCTCTTGTTATAGTCAATCACCTGCTTGTTTACTATGTGGGAATTTACCATTTCGGAAAGATTCTCTAAACGCGGTTTCGGGGGGTTATCCGAATGACTGCAAACCGGGAAAGGGGCGGTAATGCTATGAATGAGGCGCTGCATCGATGGACGTTCAGCCGCATTGGCGGTGTTGACCAGGTAGTTCTAAAGAGTGGGGACGATATTGCCTGTCTGCACGAGCTCGATCAGAAGCTTTGGGCGGTGCTTACCATGCCGGCCCGGCAGCATCTGATGCGCGATACCCTCGAACACCTCGATGCCGACCAGGATGGCAGAATCCGGGTGCCGGATATCCTCAAAACCATTGGGGAACTGAAGGCGGCGCTATCGTCTCTCGATATTCTCTTTGAGCAGACGGATAAAATCTCCACCGGTCAGGCAGCCGATGCAGAGCTGCGTCTGGCTATTGTCAATGTTAATGAAATCATTAGTGAAAAATCGCAAAACCTTCCCCCTGATTCCGGAAATACCCCTGTTCCCGGTCAGACTAACGACAGCAGCGCTGATCTCGTCGGCATCGGCAAGGCAATATCCTTGTTTTCCAAACTGCCGCTCAACGGCGATGGCGTGGTGGTTCCCGAATCGACGAATGACATAGGCTTGCAGGCGCTTCTGCGGACGCTCATCGAGGCGGGCTATTCTGTCGCCGATGCAAGCGGCGCGCAAGGTCTGGATGCGGCCTGCAGCGAAAAATTTGTCTCGGATGCCAAGGCATATCTGGCGTGGGCCGAGGAGCTCGAGAGAAATCCGGAACTGCTGCCTGCCGGGGAAAAAAGCGGCGAGGCAGTTTCCCTTTTTAAGGAAATCCATCTTCAGCTTGATGAATATTTCCGGCGCTGCAAGCTTCTGGCGATGGCGGATGCGAAGGCGACGACGAAGGAACTGGAGGCGGCTTTTTCGGCTGTTCTCTCGCAAACGGTTTCCCCTGATTCAGAGGCACTGAAGGCCCTTCCGGTTGCTTTTCCCAACAGTGACGGGATATTGCATCTCGACGGACCGCTGCATCCGGAATATGAAAAAACTCTGCGCGCCTTCTTCGCCCTTGTCGAACTGGATAACGAACTGACATCGGCAAAGTGGGAGGCGGTAAAAGCCCGGTTTGCATCATATCAAGCGTGGTTGAGCGCAAAGCCGATCGTCAATGCGGAGGCGCTGGGCGCCGCAACCCTCTCAGCCATTGTTTATAGCGGTGATCTTGTGAAAATTGAGGCATTGATAGAAGCGGACAAAAAGATGGCTGATGTTGCCTTGCAACTGCAGAGATTGCGACAGGTCGCCCTTTTAAAACGCGATTTCTTGCGGATTCTGAAGAACTTTGTAAATCTGGATGAGTTCTATCTGAACAAACGGGGCATTTTTCAATCGGGGCGGCTTTTTCTCGATAGCCGGGAACTGGAGCTTTGCATGGATGTTACCAACGCTGCCGCCCATGCCGCAACCGCCGGTCTTTCCTCGATGTATCTTATCTATTGCGATCTGACCAAAAAGGATGGCACGAAGAAATCAGTCATGTCAGCATTTACCGCCGGGGATGCCGGCGACATTTTTGTCGGCCGGAACGGCATTTTTTACGACGCCGAAAATAACGACTGGGATGCGGTGATAACGAAGGTTGTCGTGCAGCCGATCAGCATCAGGGAGGCCTTCTTCAGCCCCTACAAGTGGTTTGTGCGCACAGTTGAAGGGTTCGCTATGAAGCGGGCCGCGGCTGCCGAGGCGGAATCGCTGAACAAGATGAAGGATTCTGCCGGTGCAGCGGCCTCTACTAAAGGCGGCGCTGAGGCCAAGGCCGGTCTGCCGGCGGCCGCGAAAAAGATCGATGTCGGCACAGTTGCGGCAATCGGCGTCGCTTTGGGCAGCATCGGGGCCATGGTGACCGGTTCACTCGGCATCTTCTTCGGGATGGGCGTCTGGATGCCGGTGGGCATTATTGGTGTGATCCTGTTAATTTCCGGCCCGTCAATGATTCTTGCCTACATGAAACTCCGGCGGCGCAATATCGGCCCGCTCCTGAATGCGGAGGGGTGGGCGGTAAACGGCAAGTTAAAGATCAACGTTCCCTTCGGTGGAACGCTCAGTCACCTCTCGGCGCTTCCGTCGGGGTCGTCCCGGCAGTTCAATGACCCCTTTGCCGAAAAAAAAAGTCATTGGCGATTGTACGTTTGTGCAGTTTTGCTGATCGCCCTGGTCTTGATTTTATATCTTACCCGGTAATTTGCTTTGTGAAGCCGCTTTCATAAGATCAACGAGTACCTATTATGATACTT
Organism: Syntrophales bacterium; assembly: GCA_023229765.1. NCBI lineage: Bacteria > Pseudomonadati > Thermodesulfobacteriota > Syntrophia > Syntrophales > Syntrophales bacterium. The sequence goes on from JALNYO010000018.1 coordinate 23,487, forward strand.
TTGGCGAGCCTGTATCTGAATTCGCGCATAGCCGGAACATCCCATTGGAGGTAATTGCAAAACTCCGTGTCATGCCCGAAAGCGGAGCTTAATGTACACAATGCTTTTGTCGGGCATCCATGATTTAAAATAGTTAAAAACTGGATTATGAACATTAAACTTCATTTTCCCGCCCAGAAGCGTCGCGGGAATGACAGCGTTGGGAGTTTTGCAATTGGCTCATTGGTATGCTTTACGCATCGATCTCGGCTTCGACTTTCTGGAGCACTTCCGACCCGTTCTGGTTTACGACCTGGATGGAAAGCTTAGCGCGGCCCGCCTGCACGCCTGTCACGGCTCCCTCAACGGAAATCGTATCTTCCATCATGACCGGGGCGCTGAAGCGGCACTTTATTTTTTTCAGCCGGCCAGGGTCGCCGGTCCAATCGGTAACGACTTTCGCCGCGAAGGCCAGCGTGCATAGGCCTTGGAGAATCGACCCTCCCAGCCCCACCATCTTTCCAAACTCGGGATCGATATGGATCGGGTTGAAATCGCCCGAGGCGCCGGCGTAGTATATTGACCGGTATCTATCGACCTTCTCGCTGCCGGTGAATGTTTGTCCTTTTTCAACTGTCATCGTGAGTCTCCTGTTTGTATGAAAATTCCCCCATCCCCCCTTTGCCAAAGGGGGGCAAGGGGGGATTTTCATGCTTCGTTGTGCCCGCTTCGGGCATGGGGGTTTTTATGGGTGTCAAACCTGCACTTTTTACGTTTTCTCGCGTAGTTATCCCGTCGTTGTCAATTGTGTAGGTCTAATGCTTTAGTGCCTGGCGACAAAGGTATATATCCCCCGGCATACCTCTTGGCCGCGCTGGTTTGTTGATTTGACCTCGATCGCAATGACATCCAGCTTTTCCTTGTTTTTGATGGCGACAATCCTGGCGCTGCTGGTGATGCAATCGCCCGCCTTGATAACCTCCAGAAATTCCAGCTCCTGCTCGCCGTGGACGATCATCGGCATGTTCAGGTTCAGATCCTTGTCCAGGAAAACGGGCTCGATCAGGTACGCGCCAATGACAACCGCGAAGGTGGGAGGCGCGATAATCGCGCCGTATTTGGATTTTTTGGCGAAATCGTCATCGAGATAATGGGGATCGAGATTCTTGATCGCCTTGGCGTACTCCTTGATTTTTTCCTTTCCCACCTCGTATGTGTAAGCCGGATATGTTTTGCCGATGAATTTGGTATCTATTGACATAGTTATCTCTCCCTGTTCCTGTCATCCCCGAAGTCCGGGCGACAACACAATTTTACCTTTTAAGCTGAATACTTGCGGATAAGATCCTTGGCGATCAGCACCCGCTGTATTTCCGAAGTTCCCTCGCCGATCTCTCCCAGTTTGGCATCGCGGTAGAGACGCTCCACCGGAAACTCCTTGATATAGCCGTAACCGCCATGAACCTGCACCGCCATGCTGGAGATCTGCGTGGCGGCCTCGGAAGCCCAAACCTTCGCCACCGACGCCAGCACCGCGGAGTCCGGCTGATTCGTCTCCTTGGCCCAGGCGGCCTGGTAAATGAGGAGCCTGGCCGTATCGGACATGATCATCATGTCCGCAATCTTGAAGGCGATTTCCTGAAAGCGGTTGATCGGCTTGCCGAAGGCCTTGCGCTCCTTGGAATACTTGTTCGCGTGTTCCAGGCACTTGGCCGCGATTCCCAGACAGACAGTCGCCATGCCGATCCGACCGTATTCGAGGGTCTGCATCGCCTGGATAAAACCATTGCCCGCCACGCCGAGCACCGCGCTCTCCGGGACCTCGCAATCCATCAGGACCAGTTCGGCAGTGGGGGAGCCGCGGAAGCCCATTTTATCGAACGGCTTGCCCGCTGAAAATCCCGGGGTGTCGCGATCTACAAGAAAGCAGGTAACGCCGGCCGCCGGTCCCTTCTCTTTGTCGTTATAGGCGAAGATCAGCGCCACATCGGCGATCGTCGCGTTGGTGATGAAGATCTTGGTTCCATTGAGGATCCACCTGTCGCCCTTTTTCACAGCGGTTGTCCTTATGGAAGCAGCATCCGAGCCGGCTTCCGGTTCGGTAAGGCCAAAGCAGCCGATGAGATCGCCCTTGATGATGCCGGGAAGGTATTTTTCTTTCTGCGCAGCAGTGCCGAACAGCCTAAGCGGCATGCCGAAGAGGCCGCTGGAGGCGCCGCAGGATAAAAACGTGGAGGCGCAGGCGGCAGCCACCGCTTCTCCTGCGATCGCCTGACTGATCAAATCGAGATTTGTACCGCCGTAAGCCTCTTCGTGGCCGATCCCCAGATAGCCGATGCCCGCCATCATTTTGATGTTTTCCTTCATCAGCCTGCCCGCTTCTTCATGCGCAGCTCTATCAAGAATTTCAGCGCGCGGTTCTATTTCCTTCGTGCAGAACTTCGTAAAATTGTCCTTTATGGATAACTGTTCCGGGGTCAAATCATAGTTCATGATATTATTCTCCTTAGGTAATTGCAAAACTCCCCATTCTTGTCATTCCCGCAACGATTCTGAGCGGGAATCTGGTTCTAACTGCTTGAAAAACCATATTATGAACATTAAGCTTCGCTTTCCCGATAGAGACATTATGAACATTAAGCTTCGCTTTCGGGAATGACAAATGGTTTTTCAATTGCCTCTCCTGTCTAATTATTCTGCTTCCGGGCGTGTCATGAGAAGTAGCTCAGGATGCGGGAGATGATGAGCCGTTGAATTTCGGAGGTGCCGCCACCGATCTGCCCGAGCTTCGCATCCCGGAGGAACCGCTCGATCGGGTATTCATGGATGTAACCGTACCCGCCGAATACCTGGACTGCATCGTTGGCGGCTTTTATGCCCCAGTCGCCCACAATCGCCTTCGCGATTGAGGTGTGCATGTGATCGAGCGGTTTGCCGGAATCCTTGTCATGGGCAACCCGGTAAACTACCATTCGCGCGGCCTCTTTGATAATTTTGAGATCCGCCAGCTTGTGCTGTATCGCCTGGAACGCGTTAATCGGCTTCCCAAACTGCACCCGCTCCTGCGAGTACTTGGCGCAAGCCTCGATTGCGAACTGCATGCCGCCGATGAAGGGTGAAAGCAGCGAGCTTCTGTCCCAGGAGAGGGTCTCGTGGGTGTATTCAAAGCCCTTGCCGATCTCGCCCAGCAGGTTTTCCTCCGGGACTTCGCAGTTGTCGAGAATCACCTCGGCGGTGGCGGAGGCCCGCACCCCCGTCTTGTGGAAGGGCTTGCCGGTAGAGAAGCCGGGGAAGCCCCGCTCGACGATGAAGGCGGTAATCCCGTTGTGCTTCAGCGCCCTATCTACCGTGGCATAAACAACGCAGACATTGCAGACCGGGGCGTTGGTAATGAAGGTCTTTGTGCCGTTGAGGATCCATTTGTCGCCTTTTTTGAGCGCCGTAGTAGTGAGCGACGCGGCGTCGGAACCAGCGCCCGGCTCGGTGAGCCCCATGCAGCCGATCCACTCGCCACTCGCGAGCTTAGGCACGTACTTTGTGAGCTGGGCGGGCGTCCCATGCTTGAAGATGGTATCCGTACACAAATACGTATGCGCCCCCAACGCCAGCAGATGTCCCTGATCAACGCCGGCATGTCCCAGGGCTTCGCCTGCCAGGCAACAGGTCACGACGCTGGCGCCGCCCCCCCCCAGTTCCTCCGGAAACGGCAGGCCCAGAAGTCCCATCTCCCCCAGTTTCCGCCACACTTCCAGCGAAAACTCCCCTTTGAGATCAGCCTCCCCGACCAGCGGCACTATTTCCTTTTTTGCGTATTTATAGACCGAATCTCTAAACATTAATTGCTCTTCCGTGTAGCCGAATTCCATGAAAGCCCCTTTCGATATATTATTTTTGCTTGATGACTATAGAGAGAATCTGTTCCTTGATTTTCTCTCTGAGCTCGCGGTAGGCAAATGCCTCGTTATCAATCACGTACTGGATGATGGTTCCCTGAATCAGGGAGATGATGATGACTGAAGTCACTTTCACATCCAGGGACATGAAAATGCCTTTTGCCGCACCCTCCTCAAGAATGGCGGCGATCTCGTCGCGGTAGCTCTGGTAAAGCTTTATATTGGCCTGGCGGATCCGGCTGTCATGATTCATCTGCCCCCAAAAATCGATCAGCACGTAAAAATAAGCCTTTTCCTTATCCACCAGATCGAACGCTTCGTCGCAGAAGGCCAGCAGTTTGTCCTGCGGTTCGGTCAGCGCTGAAAGCGCCCTTTGGAGATTATTGCTGAGTTTAGCGTTCATTTCCTTCAACAGCTTGAACAGAAGGTCCGCCTTGTTCTTGAAATAATAGTGGACCAGTCCCGTTGACAGGCCGGCCTCCTCGGCGATGTCCCTTATCGTGAAATCGGAATAACCCTTCTCGCCTACGACCTTGTACGCCGCTTTGGTCAACTGGGCGCGTCGCAGATTTAATAAATCACTTTTATTTTGCTCATCCATCATTATTGGCGCTCTCCCCCATAAAGATCAATCTATTGAGCCAATTGCAAAACCATTTGTCATTCCCGAATGTCTCTATCGGGAATATGGTTTTTCAAGCAGTTAGAACCAGATTCCCGCCCAGAAGCGTCGCGGGAATGACAGCGTTGGGAGTTTTGCAATTGGCTCTATTACCTTAAAATACTCAATATCCCGGATGCTGCCTTTTCGCTCCTTGGAAAATACCGGTTCGACCCGGGCGCCGATTCGGAGCCTCTTTTCCTCCTCAACGCTGATGTAGTGCTGAAAAAGGGTATCGGCGCCGTCCAATTTGATGAAGCCGTAACCATAGGGGACCGGCTTCTGCAGGCCTGTTTCCGGATCGAGGAAGGCAAAGCGAATAATGGTAAAGGTGCCGATGACCCCTTGCGGCCCTACTTCGACCCACTCCTTCATCTCCACAAAGCAGTCTCCGCAGACCGCGCGCGGCGGGATATAAACCTTCCCGCACTGGGGACACCGAACCGCCATAAAACGGCAGTTGTCCCGTATCTCTGTAAAAAACCTGCTCCCGTGCATCCCCACGCTATACGCGAAGGGCTGAACCGCGTCGCCTGAGGCGATGATGAGCTGTTCCTGCCTGACCATAATGTTCACTCCCGTAAAATCACTGCGGTTTTTTCCTGCCGTGCAGGATCATATCGGTCCACCAGCAGCCGCCGAACCCGCTGCTGAAGGCAAGCTTGACGTCCGGAACCTGCCTGTCCTCTGCCTTCCCCATCACCTGCAGCGCCGCCTCGGCGCACCGGATAAGCCCGGTTGCCCCGATGGGATTGCAAGAGATAACGCCGCCGGACGGGTTGATGGGGAGCTCGCCGCCCATGTCGGTATTGCCATCCCAGATATACCGCGGCGCCTCGCCGGGGCCGACAAGCCCCATGTCCTCAATCCAGATCAGACCGCCGAACGAATAGGGCTGGTAGAGCTCGATTACGTCCAGTTCCTTGCGTGGCTCCTTGATGCCCGCCTTCTTCCAGAGTTCCTGCGAGCCCTCGCGCATGCTGGTGAGCCGTCCGTAATCGGCGTCGCCCAGATAACTGTATGAATGGCGCGCAGCCGTGCCCAAAATCCAGTCGGGCTGTGGGCAGCTCTTTTCCGCAACGTCTTCGCTGGCCATGATTACGGCGCACGCGCCGTCGGAACGGGGGCAGACGTCCAGCAGATGGATCGGATCGGCCAGCATCGGAGAGGCAAGCACTTGTTCGAGGGTCACCTCCCTGCGGAGATGCGCGTGGGGGTTGTTCAGCGCGTGTTTTCGGTCGCGAACGCTCACGCGGGCGGCGTCGCGGTCGGTGGCGCCGTAGCGGGCCATATAGGCCTGGGCCTCCGCCGCCAGTCCCGAAATCGCGCCGGCGAATACCAGGCGATCCCAGATGGGATCAAAAGCGGTGGTGATGGCGCCGGTGGTGTTCGACTCGGAGTTCTTCTCCCAGCCGATAATCAGCACCCTGTCGAACATGCCCGACCCGACCAGATGGAAGCCGCCAATAGCGACGGTGCAGCCGGTGGTTCCGCCGGTGGTAAGCTTGATGATTGGTTTCATCGTGCCGCCGGAGCCGTCCACGCTCCAGCAATCGACGTAATTGATCCCTTCAAAGTGGTCCATATTGCCGATGACGATGGCATCAATGTCTTTCATCTGCAGATCGGCGTCGTTGAGCGCCCGGAGAACCGCCTCGTTAATGAGCTCCTGTCCGTTTACGTCCGGGCGATGGCTCGTATGGAATGTCTGGCCGGTTCCGACAATTGCCACTCGTTTTGCCATGGTTCTTCCTCCTACTTGTCCCTGTCAAGGATAAACACGCAGTGGGACTGGCCGGCAAGCCCGTTTACGCCGTGCGCCAGACCGGTTTTCGCCTTTTTTACCTGAAATCCTCCGGCGTCGCCCCGAATCTGCCTGACCACTGCGGCCAGGCTGTAGAGGCCGGCGGCGATGACCGGGTGGCCGGAAAGCAGTCCGCCGGAGGCATTCACCGGCAGCCGGCCGTCTCTGTCAAAATCTCCCTTTTCGAGGAGTTTCCCGGCCGTCGCCGCCTCGGCAAGCCCCATTTCCTCGAGCCACATAAGCTCTTGATAAGTGAAAGCGTCGTGCAGTTCCACAACATCGATCTCTGCTTTCGGATCATTGATGCCGGCCATCGCGTAGGCCTTCTTCGTCGCTTCGACAAGCGATTGGGCGCGGGAAAGGTCCCGGTCGCCAAAAAAGAAGCTGTCCGCGCAAAACGACACGCCCCTGATCCAGACGGGCTTCTGCCTGAACCTGGTTGCCACCGATTCGTGGGCGATAATGACCGCCGCGCACCCATCGGACACCGGAGAGCAGTCCAGCTTGTGGAGCGGGTCCGCGATCAGCTCGGATGAGAGCACGTCCTGAACGGTAATTTTCAGCGGCAGTTGCGCCAGCGGGTTTTTGAGCGCATTGCCGTGGTTCTTCACCGAGACCAGCGCCAACTGCTCCGCGGTGGTCCCGGTGCGGTGCATGTATGACCTGGCCTGCATCGCGCAGGCGGTAACCATGTCCATGCCGAGGGCGCGTTCGTAGATGGGATCGAAGGCCGCATTGGTAATGAGGCTCGACACGCCCTCGGAACCCTTGGAGTGTCCGGTGACCAGCGTGGTTTTGTATGAGCCGGAAAGGCATCTGGTCATCCCGTAAAGCGCCCCGTAGGCGCCGTCTCCCTCGACGCAGGAGACGTTTTTGTGGGCCGCGCCGCTGGCGTCTCCTACGGCCATGCAGGAAATTGTACGTCCGTCCCAGAAGTCGCTGGAGGTGGTCACCACGTTGTCGATATCAGCAATCGTCATGCCCGCATCGTTCAGGGCCTTGTTTACGGCCTCCCACGCCATGTCGGCGAAGGTCTCCCGCACCTTGTTTTTTTCTATTTTGGTCATGCCGACGCCGATTATCGCCGCTCTGTCCATGTCACTGGCTCCTTATTTTATTGGCTGGAAATGCGAAATATCCAGGATGGCGCCCTTGCGCGCCTCGGAGAACACCGCCTTTACGCGCATGCCGATGGTCACGTTTTCCGGCTCTATTTCCTCTATATAATGCAGCATAGCGGTATCGGCGCCCTCGAGTTTTATCAGCCCCCAGATGACCGGGACCCTTTTGTTATTCGGGATGGCGGCAAACTGGCGCCTCGCCACGGTAAAGGAAAGGACGCACCCCTCGCCGGACAGCTCCACCCACTGAGTATTTTCGGTAAAGCAGGCAGGACAGGCCTTGCGCGGAGGGAGAAAAACCCTGCCGCAGACCGGGCATTTTGTCGCCATTATTATTTTTTCATCCCGCAGGGCTGCAAAAAATCTGCTCGCCGTGTTGCCGGCCCACCAGGAATAGGGGACATTGATTTTGCTTTGGCAGACCATCGGCTCAATGCCTGGAAATTGCTCGTACATGATTGTTCTCCTCTTCTTGTGCGCCTGTACCCGTAGGAGCGCCGGGGCGCGTTTTCGGCAGTCATTACCGGATGCGGACTATTTTACCCGATAAAGCTCATCTATGGCCTCTTTTTCATACATCTCGGCGATTAAGTCCTGATACTTCTCGATAACCACCCGCCGCTTCAGTTTGAGCGTTGCCGTCAGCTCGCCGCCCTGTTGTGAAAAATCATCCCTGATGATTCGGTAATCCTTGATTGTTTCATACCTGGCCAGGTGCGCATTGCGCTCCTCGACGCGCTCTTTGACGATGGCGAGAAAAAGGGCGTTATCCAGCAAATCGACCGGTTTTTGATAGGGGATATTTTTTTCTGCCGCGATCATCGCCGCCAGGTCAAGATCGATATTGCAAAGCCCGGTCAGGTACTTTTTCTTTTCCCCGATGACGATAAACTGGGTGAACAGCGGATCCGACTTGAACAAACCCTCAATCTTCTGCGGGGCGACATTCTTGCCGCCCGAGGTAATGAGGATGTCCTTTTTGCGGTCTGTGATGAGAAGATTGCCTTCTTCATCGAATTTTCCGATGTCGCCCGACAGGAAATATCCATCCGCGGTAAAGGACTCGCAGGTCTCCTTCGGCAATTTCCAGTATCCCTTCGTCACGTTGCCGCCCTTGATCAAAATCTCTCCGTCGGCGGCTATCTTGATGTCCTGGCCGGGGAGCGGCTTGCCGGTTGTCCCTATCCGGTAATCAGCCAGCGACTGCATAGTGGCGGGCGCCGTCGTTTCCGTCATGCCGTATCCCTGAATGACCGTAATGCCGGCGGCGTTGAAAAAGCGAATGATCTCCGGGGCCGTGGGGGCGCCGGACGCCGTCATCCAGGTGACCCGTCCGCCTAATTTGTCCTGGAGTTTTTTGAAGATGATCGCATAGGCGAGTTTGTATTGGAGCTTCAAAAAAAATGGGATGGGCGTGTGCCCCTCGCGGAGCTCGCTGATGCGGCTGCCTACCTTCTGCCCCCAGGAAAAAACTCTCTGTTTGAAGGGGGATTGCTCCTTAACCTGCGCCATGATCTTCTGGTAAACCTTTTCGCATACGCGCGGAACTGCGAGGATCATCGTGGGCCGTTTCTCCGCAAAATCATTAAGCAGCGTGTCGATGCTCTGGGCGTAGGAAGCGGTGATGCCGCAGTACATGCCATAGAAGTGGCCGGCAATCCGTTCAAAAACATGGGAAAGGGGCAGGAAGGGGACCGTGCAGTCCCGGTCGGAGGCAAAATGGGGCAGAATCCTGTCTAAGGACTGGACCACCCAGAAAACATTCCCATGGGTAATCATCGCGCCCTTGGGCATTCCGGTGGTCCCGGATGTGTAAACAATCGTCGCCAAATCGTCAACGGTGACTTCCTGGGACAGCTTCTCAAAAAGATTTGGGTCTGCGGCGTGTTTCTTCCGGCCGAGCTCCAGCAGAGTCTGGAAACTGATAATCAGGGGATGCCCGTGGGCCTCCGTCTCCTCCATGACAATGATCTTTTTGAGGCGGGGGCACTGTTCCACAATCTCCAGCACCTTTTTGAGCTGGTTTCGGTTTTCCGGGATAATAACCTTCGATTCGGAATTATTGACAATATACTCGATCTCCTCGGCCGCCAGCGTCGGGTAGATCGGGATGACGCAGGCGCCGATTCCGAGCGCGCCCATATCCGCATAAAGCCACTCCAGCCGGTTTTCAGAAAGGATGGAAACCATCTCCCCCTTCCTGACTCCCAGCGACCAGAGCCCCAGGCCGATGGCGCGCGCCCGTTCGTAATACTCATGCCAGGAGGCGCCTTGCCAGACGCCGTTCATCTTTTTTTCGACGGCAAGACGCTCCCCGTATTTTTTGGCGCGGTTCCGAAAAACATCATTCATGGTTTTTTCTGATGATTCCATAGCGCATCCCCCACAGTTAAAGGCTATCTTGGCTTCAGGCCCATAATCAGACGCGCCTCGGTCGCTGTCGCCACCGGTCGTCCCAGGGCGCTTGCAACTTGCACCGCCACTTCCACCAGTTCGTAACTTCCCCGGGCCAGCTTGCCGTCCGGCATCCGGATGTTGTCCTCCAGCCCCACCCGCATGTGCCCCCCGAGCAGGCACGACTGCATAATGCAGGGGAACTCGTCCGTGCCGACGCCGCAGGTGGTAAAGTTGGCCCGCGGCGGCAGCGCGTTCATCATGGCGATGAATGATTCGGCGCGGAAAGCCTGCCCGCCCGCCACTCCCCAGACAAAGTTGAAATTCATCGGGTCGCTGAAGATGCCCTGCCGGGCGATAAGCAGGGTGTTGTCCAAACCGCCCATATCGTAGCATTCGATTTCCGGCTTCACGCCGTTTTCCTCCATCGCCCGGCCGAAATCCTGCAGCATGGTGAAGGTGTTCTCAAACACATAATCAATGAATATCTTTCCGGTTCTGCGTTCGACGATGCCGAAATTCATCGTGTTGGTGTTCAGCGACGCCATTTCGGGCTTGATCGCGACGATCTGGGAGATCCGCTGCTCGGCTGTTTTGCCCATGCCGACGGCGGAGCTCAGGTTGACGATGAGTTCCGGACACTTGTCCTTGATGGCGTCGTGGGTTGCCTTGATCCGGCCGTGATCATGGGTGGCCATGCCGCCGTCTTCCCGTGCATGCACATGCACCATGGCCGCGCCGGCCTGCCAGCACTTCCAGGCCTCTTCGGCAAATTCCTCCGGCGTGTAGGGCACGGACGGGTTCTGATTCTTCATGGTTGCCGCGCCGGTGAGCGCTGCGGTAATGATGACTGGCGTTGCCATATCGGGTTTGCCTCCTCTTCGTTTTTCGTTAGTCACTGGTTCTTCCACAGGAATCCACTGTTTCCGGGCCGCGTTCAGCGCGTGGATCGAAATTTTCTCAGCCTCCGGCTTAAAATGATCGATGTCGAGGATGGTATTCGTCGTCTCTTTGGCAAAGACCGCCTCTACCTTCATCCCGACCTTCACGTCCGCTATTTTGCACTCCTCTACGATATGCATGAACGGCGTGCCGGCGCCGTCGAGCTGGATGAGGGCCAGGACAAAGGGCGCCTTCCGCGGCAGGTGCCGATCGTCGTAGCGCACTACCGTGAAGTTAATCACCGTGCCGGTATTGCTGAGTTCTACCCAGTTGTCGCGGATGTCGGTAAAGTCTTTGTCGCATACCTGGCGGGGCGGCAGATAAACGGTGTTGCAGGCGGGGCATTTTACGCCCATGATTTTCTGCTGATCACGGATGGTCGTAATAAATTTGCTGCCCACCCGCCCGGCGAAGTAGGTGTAGGGGAGCGCCATTTTGCCTTCAACTTCATAGCTTTCTTCCAATCCCTTAAGCTGCTCTGCTGCCATATCCCTTCTCCTTACTCGTCTATCTCGAAATATTTAATGTCCCAGATATCCCCGCTCCGGTTTTCCTCCCAGACGGGGCGGACGCGGGTTCCCTGCATTTCGTTCCAGCCCATCTGAATCTTTTCTATCTGATCCTTCCGGATAAAGTGCGGCAGGGTTTCATTGCCCTTGCAGCCGTCCAGCCGGATGTTGATTGATCCGTAGGGGGTTTCCCGGGCCACGCCGGTCAGCGGGTCGGGCATGGCGTAGTAAACAACGTCCATGTAGCGGACTTCGCCCTTGGGCCCGACCTCCACAAAGTCAGCGGCGCGCACCCGGCATTCCGCGCAAACCTCCCGCGGCGGGAGTTGCAGGCGGCCGCACTGGGGGCATTTATTCGCGTATATTTTTTTATCCTTCAGCCCCCGGAGAAACTTCCCCATCACGGGGCCGGTTGCAAACCTCTGGTTTATCGAGATGGTTTTTTTGAGCGTCAGCAGTTCCTGCTCCTTGACGTTCCCGCCCAGGGGGTCCTTGTATTTCTCGAACAGGAGAGGCCACTTCGACGCCATCATGTTGATGTCGCCTTTCGCGGCCGCCTTTCCGGCAGCCAGGATGCTCTGGGCGTCGATCTTCCCGAGGATGAAGTCAACGTAATCCCTGGCGTCGTTAAATTCAAGCGTTACAGTCGGTTTGCCCTCAATGGTCGTCGTGACCGTGCAGGCCTTGTCCTTGATGAAGACGCTCCACTGGCCGCCATCCGCTCCGCCAAGCGCAAAAGCAAAGGAGGCATCAAGCCCCTCGGCTTCTTCCGCCTTGAACCGCGGCACAATCGTCGCAAACATGTCGGCGAGATACTCCCTTGTCGTCATCCCCTTTCCGGCAAGGACAAATTTGCGAAAAAGCCGGCCGGTCTTTCCGAAGGCGACCATGTCGCCTTCAATCCTGAACTTGCCGCTCATGAAGGCATTTGTCGCATCGACTTTGCCGACGTTGACCCCGACAAAGGTCTCCCCGTCGGCCGCCATGGTCGCGACGCAGCAGGAGAGGTCGTCGGTCTTTTCGAGCGCCATTGAGTTATTCTTTACCGTCAGTTGCCATTTCCCTTCATCCTTGATGTCGTAGCCGAACACCGCAGCGACATCCCTGGCCCCTTCGGGTCGGAAACGCTCCGGCATCGAGTTGAAGATATCTGCTACTGTTACGCCCCAGTATTCTGCCATGATTGTCCTCCTACCAGTTCAGTTCATTTTCCAGCATTGTCATCACGGTCCACATGGTGCCGCCGAACCCGGAGGCAAGCGCGTGCCTGACCGGGGTAGGAATCTGGTGCGGGCCGGCATTGCCGCGCACCTGCAGCGCCGCCTCGGCCACCCGGATCAGCGCGGTTGCCCCGATGGGGTTCGACCCGATAACGCCGCCCGACGGGTTGATGGGCATCCTGCCGCCGATCATGATCTCCTTGTTCTCGACGAGCTTGAGATGCTCATCGCCGGGCAGGGCAAAAAAGTCCCTGAGCCAGTCAATGGCCCACCAGGTGGCCGGATCGTACATTTCGAACACATCGAAGTAGTTTATCGGGTCTTTGATCCCGTTGCGCCGGAAGAGCTGCTCCGCCGCGAATTTATGAGTTTTTATGACAGGGACTGTCCGGTCGTAGCCGAAGATGTTGAATGTCTCCTCCCGGTGGACGGTGATATGGTCCCGTATCCAGACCGGCGTCGGGGCAAGCTCCTTCGCCTTCTGCTCGCAGGCGAAGATGACGCAGCAAGCCCCGTCGGACTGGGAGCACATTTCGATGAGTTTCAGCTCGCCCACGAGTTTAGGCGAGGTTCGGATCAAATCGTCGATCTGGCTGAATTCAAGGCCGAAGGCGCGGTGTGCGTTGGGGTTGAGGCACGCGTGCTTGTCCATAATGATGCGGTAGGTAAGCGACGCCCGGTTGGCGCGCTCCAAACCGAATTCCCGTTCGACGTCGTAGGCCGAGGAGCCGGTAAGCGCCCCCGCCTGAATTTTTCGAAACCAGAGGGGATCCGCCATGTTGGTGATGCCTCCCGTGGTGTGTCCCTCCTGCAGTTTCTCAAATCCGATCGCCATGACGATATCGTACATTCCCGAAGCCGCGAGATTGTCTGAAGCGCAGGAAAGCGTTGCTCCAACTGTGCCGCCGGTGGTGATCCGGATGCAGTCCTTGCCGTAAGCGCCGGTTCCCAAAACATGCCAGAGATCCGGCTGGTGGACCATCTCAAAGAGCTCCATGTTGCCGTGCACGACGCAGTCGATGTCTTTCATGGTCAGGTTCGCGTCTTGCAGCGCCAATCTGACGGCTTCATGGATCAATTCCGGCTGGTTGACGTCCTCGCGATGGCTGGAATGCTTCGTCTGACCGATGCCGATAATGCCGACATTTCTGTTTTTTTTGTGATGCGCCATTGCTCAACCTCCCTGCGCTTCCATGACGATTACGGCCTGATGCTGCCCGGCCCCGCCGGTTGCCGCCTGGGCGACGGCCCGTTTCACGTTTTTGACTTGTCGCTCACCGGCCTGATGGGAGAGCTGATAGTAACATTCAATAACCCTGGCCGCCCCTCCGAGGAGAAGCGGGTTGCCATTCAGTTGTCCCCCGGACAGGTTCACGTTGAATGTCTCCATGCCGCCCTCGTCGAGCCACTTACCGCCCTGCCCTTCATCGGCAATGCCGACCCCCTCGGCCCACAGCGGGAGCTGATACGCGGCCTGGTCGCCAAGCTCGAAAATTTGTATCTCCTCGCGGGGATATTTGATCCCGGCCATCGCGTATGCCCGCTGGGCGGCATTTTTCAGCGAAAAGTTGGACGCAAGGTCCCGGTCACCTATGAAATACCGGTCCATGCAGCTTCCATAGCCGGTGATCCAGACGGGATTTGTCGTAAACTCCTCTGCCCGCACTTCGCTGCACAGCAGCATTCCGAACGCCCAATCGGTGACCGGATAGAGGTGCAGCTCCCGCAGCGGGTCCGAGTACAAAGGAGAATTCAGCACTTCATCCTCGTCAACGATTTTATTTTCGCGGCCATAGGGGTTTTTTGCCCCGTTCTTTCGTGAACGCACCACTATTTTTGCCATCTGCTCGTCGGTAACCTGCGATTTTTCCATATAAGTCCGGGCCTGCAGGGCGGCCACGTTGTGGTAGTCCATGCCGAGAGGCCGGCAATAGAAGGGGTCATAGGCGAGGTTGGAAACCATCCGGCGGCTTTCCCCCTGCGACTCCTTGCAGTGGCCCATAAACAGGATGACGTCGTCGTGACCGGAAAGGATGCAGGCCATCGCGTAGCCGAGGCCGTTGATGCTCTCCTGCGCGATCTTTTCCTCCCCGCGGAAATGCGCCCCCACGACATCCGTAATGCCATTGTCGGAGATGGTGCGCGCATCGAACACGTCATCCGAGCAGGTGATGATGGTGCGGATGCCCGTTTCCATGTCGAAGGTCGCCTTCGTCTGCTCAAGGATCGGCTCAAAGCACTCGAGCAGCATGTTTTGAAAACGCAAATAATGATAATTGGGATGATTTTTAATCTGCGCCACTGCACAGACAGCTAATCTTTTATCCATTGCCAACGCTCCTTCCTGTTTGAGCGGACTTGATAAATGCCCGTTTTTTCGATGACTGATCTGCTGGAACTGCAATTTTCGAAAACCCGTTTCAGTGCAGATAGCAATTCCAGAATTCTCCCTTTTTTACTGACTTGATGATCGAATCCTTTTCCCGCTTCGCATCCAGCTCCACCCAGGCCCTGCCGATGCCGGCGAGTGTGTGCGAGTCATCGGAGGCGATTTTGGGATAGGCTATCTCCAGCGCTTCAAAAACACGATCGCGAAAGCCCTTCTTCGTTATTTCCACCGCATCTAAGGGATACAGCTTTTCCAGTTCCGCAAGCCGCGCCAGCAACTGCTCCGGGGTAAAGTCATATTCACCGATGTGGTTGAAAATATGTAGCTCTTCCTGGTCGCCGGCGATTTTTCCCACATGGACATAGCCATTCACAAAGACCGTCAGCTCGATGCCGTAAAAAATAATCATGTCCGTTTTTACCTGCCGGTAAACGTCCAGATAGTTTTTCTTCAGCAGGTGATCATGATCCGTAAAGGCTATAAAATCATATCCTTTTGCTTCGTAGGCAGCGGCCGCTTCCTGGGGGGAAAGTTCACCATCCGAGCAAGTTGTGTGCGTATGTAAACAGCCTTTGAGGAGCATGGGGGCCAACCTGTTGTTCACTCAAAAAAATAACAGTTCGCCGGATTTGCTTATCCGCTAATATTTTTCTTGGACGATTAATATAATTTCTGATTGGACGTTCAACCAATGATTATTCGATTACTCCCCCGGATATTAATTGTCAACAGGAAAGTTTGCTTTTTTAAAAATCTTTTACTGTATTCACTGGTTACAAAATTCATTGCGGTTATTTACTAAAAAGGCTATGCATGCACAATATGAAAATGGAAAATCGAATCAAAGCAATTAAAGCAGATATTACAAGACTCAAGGTAGATGCGATCGTCAATGCCGCCAATAGTTCGCTGCTGGGCGGCGGGGGGGTGGATGGCGCGATCCACCGGGCCGCAGGGCCGGAACTGCTCCGGGAATGCCGTTTGCTCAACGGCTGTAAAACCGGTCAGGCCAAACTTACGCGAGGCTATAAACTCCCGGCAAAGTATGTTATCCATACAGTGGGGCCCGTATGGCAGGGCGGAGTCGCCGGCGAGCCTGAATTACTGGCTTCGTGTTATGCCGAATGCCTGAGAATTGCGGCGGAAAAACAGCTAACAACGCTGGCGTTTCCCGCAATCAGTTGTGGAATCTACGGCTATCCAGTGGAACAGGCGGTCCGGGTGGCCCTGAAGACCGTAGCTGAATTTTTAAAGACGGATGATACACTTGAACGGGTGAGCTTCGTCTGCTTTAATGAACAGATATTGGCGGCTTACCAGAAGCGTCTCAAGGAGCTGGGCTTGGAGGACTTGATTAAATGAAGAAAAACGGCAAGCGCAAAAGAAGCCGCGAGAATCCCCGCTCCGGCAAAAAGGCGGGCCTCGCGCCCGGAACGCCTGTTTTTATCGGCGAGCGGAAACAGGACAAGACAAACATCAGCATCCTTGATTATTCCCAGGATCACCTCGAGGACATTCCCGAGGCGAACCTTGATGATTGCGCGCGTTTCAAGAGCGGCGACAACATTGCCTGGATTAATGTCAACGGCATCCATGACGTAAGTTTGATTCAGAATCTGGCAACTCTCTTCGGCCTTCATCCCCTGACCGCCGAAGATATCGCCAACACCAGTCAGCGCCCCAAGGTTGAAGAATTTGGCGATTACATATTTTTTGTCATAAAAATAATGACTTATTCTGATGATACTGCCGCGATCGACTATGAAAATGTCAGCATCATCCTCGGTAAAAATTTTGTCATCTCTTTTCGGGAGCGTGACAGCAATATCCTCGATCATCTGAAAGAGCGGATTCGGGCCGGCAAAGGGAGTATACGCGGCGAAAAGGCGGATCATCTGGCATACGCCATCATGGATGCGGTGATCGACGAGTATTTTATTGCCATCGAAAAAGTCGGCGATCATATTGAGGATCTCGATGACGAGATTCTGGCGTCCTCCGGCGCCGTGGCGATGCAGAAACTCCACCGCCTTAAATGGGAGGTTCTGTTTCTGCGCAAGGCCATCTGGCCGCTCCGGGAAGAAATTTCCGCCATTGCCAAAAGCGAATCGCCGCTGATCGGCGCTTCGACCAAAATCTTCCTGCGCGATCTCTACGACCATACAATCGAAATCATCGACATGGTGGAGACGTATCGCGACATCATCGGCGGCATGCACGACACGTTTTTGTCCAGCATCAGCAACCGGATGAACCAGGTCATGAAGGTACTCACCATCATCGGCACAATATTTATCCCGCTGACGTTCATTGCCGGCGTCTATGGGATGAACTTCGAATACATGCCGGAATTGAAATGGAAATGGGGTTATTTTACGCTTCTGGGGTTTATGGCGGCGCTTGCGATTATCATGCTGGCCATTTTCAAAAAGCGCAAATGGTTGTGAAAATAAGTTCTTCCGTAACTATCACTCCCGCCTTTCTCTGGGCAGGAATCCCTTCATCGAATCGGCCAAGAAACGCGAGGGGGTTCCTTTTACTTCCCCTCACCCTTTTTGGCTAAATCAGATTATTTGTCCCCCATTTTCTATGGCCGTGCTCAATATTGTCAGGGGTAAAATAAGAGAATTGCGAATACATTACAGTTCCAACCAGTTCCGCATCCTATACTTCTTCCAGATGTTTGATCAGATTGTGTTGGTACATGCATTATCCAAGAAAACGCCGCAATTGAAAAAGCAGGATATTGAGTTAGCTGAAAAACGCATGGAAGACTGGATGCGGAGGTTTCCTAAGGGAGGTGAAATATGAAAAATAGCAAAGTTCGGACATTTCAAAGCAGGCTGCAGGAAGACATGAGGGATCCCGAGTTCAAAGCGCATTATCAAGAAGAGAGACAAGCTCTAAAGCTGGCAATGAAGATTGCGGAACTGCGTGATTAGAAGGGATTATCGCAACAGGAACTTGCAAAGCTTATGGGAACCAGCCAGCAGGCGATTTCAAGGATAGAGAGCGGCGAGTATGAGGGCTTCACGCTCAAGACCTTGGAAAAAATCGCCGAAGTAACCGGTATGCGAATTAAAATCGAGTTCGTTACGGCATAGTCTGCCATACAATTTAAAGTTCGGACGAATCTCTTCGTAAAATTATATGCATGTAACAAATACTACTCTTCAGTTTTGCTGATCGGTCCTGATCATTGAATTCAGGATGAAATGTGTCATAATTTAAAATTGCTTTTTTCGCTCATCGGCGATACTTGTGTGTCCTCGAACAAACGAAAAAATTTGATAGTGAAGCCCGACTTAATCAGTTGTTCCTTTGAATTATGCACTCCGATGGCTTTTAAGGATCGGAAAGCGTTAATTGAGGCATACCCGCTAATGTAAGGGCTTTAGACTCTGGTTCTGGGAGATCTCGGCAAATGACGTATTTGGTCGCAAGGACCTGCACGGAGGTTGTACAATCGACTGGGGAGAAAGTATCGCAGTCTATTGAGGATCTCCGAAGCCGGAGGGCCTACGTACTACTAGGTGATCCAGGATCAGGAAAGACGGCGTCGTTTGAGGCGGAGGCTAAGGCATGCAATGGCTACTATGTGACCGCGCGTGATTTTCTGGCGTTATCACTCCCAACAAGTGCTTGCGGTAAGACGATATTCATTGATGGATTGGACGAAAGCCGCGCAGGCGAGGGGGACGGGCGTACCCCATTGGACCGGATCCGTAGTCGCCTAGACGAGCTGGGTCGTCCGTCATTTCGTTTGTCATGCAGGGAAGCAGACTGGCTTGGGGCCAGTGATCGGAACGCTCTTGAAGCCGTAGCGCCGGTGCGCGAGCTATCAATTGTACATCTGTACCAACTTACTCAAGAACAAATTCGAGATATCCTGGCGCATCACCCCGCTGTCCTTGATCCAGTGGATTTTTTGAAAAATGCAGAGGAGAGGGGTCTCGATGCGCTTCTTCAAAACCCTCAGACGCTCAATCTTCTAATAGAAGCAGTTAAGGAAAATGAATGGCCGACAACTCGCCAAGAGACGTTTCGGCTTGCATGCGAAAAGCTGGCGGCAGAACCCAATCCAGAGCACAGAACTACTGTTCGCGGCCAGGCTGTGAACACTGCGGCACTCCTGCACGCTGCTGGCGCTCTCTGCGCTATTCAATTGTTTGCAGATATTTCCGGCTTTACGGAGACTGGTGAAACGCGCCAAGAGGTTCTTGCTTTACGTGACATCGGATTTCTGGACGGGTTAACAGTTTCTCAGGCATTGAAGACGAGACTTTTCGTTGGAATCGGCGAAGGGCAGTTCGCTCCGGTACATAGGAGTGTGGCCGAATATCTCTCTGCCCGTTTCCTCTCGCAGCTAATCGAGAAGGAACATTTGCCAATTGGCAGGGTTCTATCACTCATGACCGCTGCAGACGGCGGAGTCGTGGCTGGGCTGCGTGGCCTTAATGCTTGGTTGTCAGTTCATCACCCCCAGTCGAGATATCGCTTGATCCAGATCGACCCTTTAGGTGTGGTTCTCTACGGCGATACCAAACTGTTTTCAGTTGATGACAAGTTGACTCTTCTGAAGGCCATACATGGTCAAGCGCAACAATACAGCGGATTTCGGTGGCAGGACTGGTCGGCCAAACCCTTCGGTGCTTTGGCAACTGCGGATATGGTGGCCCACCTCAAATTAATCCTTGCATCACCCGCGCGTGATGAAGGTTCTCAAGCGCTTACTGATTGCGTGATCGATGCTGTTCACTTCGGCGATCCCCTGCCGCAATTGAAAGATGAATTGAACGCTGCTATATCAGACACAACGCGCTGGCCAAGGATCCGTAACAATGCCCTAATTGCCTATATCCATTTATTTGGTTCGCAACAAAATGATCTGCGAGAAATTGCGGAGGATATCAGAGACGGGAAAATTGAAGATCCTGAAGACGAAATGCTGGGAGTGTTACTAAATGAACTGTTCCCGGACGTGATTAAAGCCGATGAGGTATTTTCGTATCTGCATAAACCAAAAAACGACCACCTAATCGGCATGTACCACATATTCTGGTCCCACAAAATTAGCGAAGTGGCCGGAGACTCAGATGTCCCAATCTTGATGGACATATTGGCAGCAAAAAAACCGCCAGTGTTAGAGGACCATAATAACCATGGAGTAAAGAAAATGGTGGGTGGGCTCCTCTGTCGTGCAATAAGGGAGCACGGTGACAAAATCACGGATGAAAGGCGTTACGACTGGCTTGGAACTGCGCTAGACAAGTACGACTTTCCTCGAATCGACCGTGAGGAAAGCGCATGCATCAAGGCATGGATAGAGGCGAATCCCGAGTGTTA
Organism: Syntrophales bacterium; assembly: GCA_023229765.1. Taxonomy (NCBI): domain Bacteria; kingdom Pseudomonadati; phylum Thermodesulfobacteriota; class Syntrophia; order Syntrophales; species Syntrophales bacterium. The sequence continues at coordinate 43,745 of JALNYO010000018.1, forward strand.
CAAAGGGATTCTATTAGTCGGCATCGCAAAGTCAGCAAACGAGGAAAGATATCGGCTGTGTATCTATAAGACTATCATGCGACTATTTGTCGCTAGACCGCCTGATGATATGGGACCTTGGTGGCTTAGCCGTGCGGAGGTCGAGCAAGATCAGGAAAAAGCGGATTGCCTCTTTTCTGAGGCTATAAGCAATTTCTTTAATGACCAAGGAGCTGCTGATCTGTCTGTGGAGTTCTTTGAGCGATGGGTCAATGAAAGGCCTCGATTTGTAACTGTTTATCAGAGCAACACCCGTGTAAAAATACCCGATTGGAAACGTGAAGACGCCAAGCGCAACTGGCAATACAAAGAGGAAGAGAAGAAACACAAGGAGGAATGGATTCAGTATTTCAGAAGCCATTTGTCTCATATCCTGGCTGGGGATGCTCACTCGAAGGTTCTGCACGACCTAGCGAGCGCGTATCTGGGCCATCTGATCGATGCTGATGGCCAAACTGGTTTGGAGCGCTTGCAGAGTTTTCTAAACGGCGACGAAGAATTGACTTCAGCTGCTCTTGAGGGCCTCCGTCGATCTATCGAGCGGCCGGACTTGCCCGCAGTCAATGAAATTCTGGAATTAGACGTCAAAGGCAGGATGCACTATATTCGGCAAGCCTGCCTTGCAGGAATGGAAGAGCGCTACAAATCGGATCCATCTCAGGTGTTGGACCTCAGTGATACGGTCATAGAAAAGGTTGTTGCTTTCCAATACACATATTCAAGCAACGAACAAGCTTGGTTTAAAGTATGCGTCCGTGACCGCCCCAATGTTGTGGCAAAAGTGTTAATCAAGCACGTAATGATGCAGGTGAAGGGAAAGAAGGAGCATATTAACGGTATCTACCCTTTGGCCAATGATGAAGAGTATGAAGGCGTTGCCCTCCTTGCGGTTGCTCCACTGCTACGTGCTTTCCCTTCCCGAGTAAACAAGAAGCTATCGTCCAGCGTTTTAGGGAATTTGCTCAAGGCCGCACTCAGGTATTTGAGCGACCAGGAGCTAACGAACATCATCAATGAGAAACTCGCTGTCAAAACGATGGACGTCACGCAGCGCATTTACTGGCTTGCAGCGGGGATCGTCGTTGACTTCTTCCAATACGAGGCCGCAAACGACGTGTTTATGGGGAGAAGCCGCAATCGAAGGCAAATTTTCGCTTCTTTCTTTAACGATAGATTTGAACACTGGCTCGTTCGAGATGGAATGCATGTGGGTTGTTTGTCTTATCTTATCAGATTGTTTGCGCCCGTATGCTCACCGGAATGGCCTCAGGGAGGAGGCTGGGTCTCTCAGGACATGCAGACAACAGATTTTGTCCGAGCCTTGCTGAACCGACTCGTCGGTATTCCGACGCAGGCTGCGAATAAAGAGATTCAACACCTTCTTGATGATTCTAAGCTCTCACCATGGCATGGAGCGCTTCGCCATGCGCTGCACGCTCATCGAGTTTCCCTTCGTGAGTCCACTTTTCGCCATCCCACAGTCCAGGAGGTCTGCGGCACTCTTGATAATCGCAACCCCGCAAACGCGGCCGATCTTGCCGCTTTAACTACAGAGCACCTGCGGGAGTTGGCCAGTGAAATTTGCCATGGAAACACGGATCAATACAAACAATTTTGGAACGTGGATAAGTACGCGCGGCCAACAGATCCGCGCCCGGAAGACGCCTGCCGCGACTCGCTCTTGGCGAGGCTCCAGGACAGGTTGCGCAGACTTGGCGTAGAGGCGATCCCCGAGGGTCACTACACCAACGACAAGAGGGCTGACATCCGCGTTTCCTGTACGACTGTCAAGTCGTCGATGGCGATACCCATTGAGATTAAACGAGATTCTCATCCGGATCTGTGGAAAGCGATCTCCGACCAGCTTATTGAGCTTTATACGCGAGAACCCGAATCAAGAGGTAGGGGTATCTTTCTGGCAATCTGGTTCGGGGGAATGCGCATGCCGATGCCTCCGAACGGTAATAAACCCACCTCGACGGCTGAATTAGAAAAGCTCCTTGTTGACTTAGTTCCTGCGGACAAGAAAGAGTTGATTTCAGTTTGCGTCATAGACTGCTCCCTTCCTTAGGGAGGGACAAATAATTCAATACGGTTCGAAAGCTACCAAGCACATCCATTTTCCGCATTAATCTACTTCAATAAAATATCGACAAGCGCCTGATTATTCGATTTCGTCGATCAGGTGACAATGAAATTGCTTGCTATCGGGATCTGATCTCTTCTTTTTTCACGAAAGTACGCATCAACCGAATGAACCGCAATTACGTTATCCCCACCTTTTTAAAGCCGCCTGCGCCGCCCGGCTGCCGCAAATGCCGTGGACTCCGGGACCGGGCGGCGTCGAGGATGAACAGAGAAAAACGTTATCCAACGGCGTTTTCCAGGAAATTTCGGGGAAGACCATTTTTCTCAGGCTCTGCCGGCCGCCGGTAATATCGCCGCCGACGCAGTTGGGATTATCTGCCTGAAAATCGGCGGGAGACATGACGCGCCGGGATCTTATCCGATCCTTGAACCCGGGCGCAAAGCGTTCGATCTGCCCCTCGATTCTGCCGGTCATGTCCAGCGTCGAGCCATTGGGCACATGACAGTAGCCCCAGACAATCTGCTCATCCCCTACGGTGCGCGTCCGGTCAAAGAGGCTGGGTTGCGCCAGCAGGACGAAGGGCTGCTCCGGGTGGCGACCCTCCCAGACCGCTGTTTCCGCAGCCTGTATTTCCTCGAGCAGACCTCCCAGATGCACGGCGCCTGCGGTCAGGCATTCCCTGGCCTTCCACGGAACCGGCCCGTCCAGTATCCAGTCCACCTTGAAGACGCCCGGCCCGTAGCGATAATTATGCAAGCGGCGTTTATAGGAATCCGGTAAGCGCCGTTCGGCCATTTCCAGAAATTGCCCGGGCGTTATATCGAGCATAAGCAGCTGATCGGGGAGGAGCTGCTCCAGCGTTTTCACCTCATAATCGGTTACTATTTTCCCTCCCAGTTTTATGAGATAATCAGCCAGGGCCTTGGTTATGCTGCGGGAGCCGCCTTCCGGAAGGGGCCAGCCGGTGGTATGCGCCGCCAGGGCCAGCACCATCCCGGCCGCGATGCTGCCTGAGCTTTCCATATTCATTACCGAGTGGATGCCGAGGCCGCCCAGCAAGGCCCGGGCGCGCCCCCCCACAAATATGCTTCGGGCCAGTCCCGCGGCCGAACAGAGGGCATGCCGTCCGAAATTGAGCATCAAAAAGGGATGGCGCAGGGGTATTTGGGGAAACTTCATCGCCTCGATAACTATTTCTTCCCAATGCCTGACCAATGGCGCCATCAGTTTTTTATAGCTATTCCGGTCGGCGGCATCGAGCTGGGAGGCCGTTTGGCCAACCGATCCGCCCAGCAGCACGGCCGTCCCGTCGTCAAAGGGATGCGCCAGGGAAGCGGGAGGCACTATCCATTTAAGTCCGTATTCGGCGAGCGGCAATTTCCGGAAAAGCGGCGACACAATGGCGAGCGGGTGGACCGCCGAGCCTACGTCGTGCAGATATCCGGGCTGGATAAGTTCCTCGGTGCGGCAGGCGCCGCCGATCATCCCGTTTTTTTCATAAACGGTCACCGCCAGGCCGGCCTGAGCGAGCGTAACCGCCGCGGCGAGGCCGTTTGGCCCTGAACCGACGACGATCGCGGAACTATGTTTTGAATCGGGCATTTCTATTGTCTCAACCTTCAGCACACGGTAAATTTGTTCTGTCCGATAAACCCCCATGCCCGACGCGGGCACAACGAAGCATGAAAATCCCCCCTTGCCCCCCTTTGGCAAAGGGGGGATGGGGGGATTTTCACAAACAATTCAATACGTCGCCGTCGTTTTAAAAAGCAGCGGAATATTGTAGGGAAGCGATCTGATTTGCGCGCTGTACCAGAGATTGCCCGCTCTTTCCCATTGCAGGTCGGCGGCAACGCAGGTTTTTACCACCAGCACCTCCGCCTCCACTTCAAGATAGGCGGCAAGCGATGACAATACGTGCCGCCAGATAGACTCCTGCAATTTCGAACCGGCAATGCGGAAGGCGACTTCGTACAACGGGTCAGAGGCGCGGGCCAGCCCCTGAATCTGCATTTGCACCGAATCACCCTTTTTCTCGGCGCTGAAAGTGACCCAGCCCGCTTCCGGATGTCCCTGGGGCGTCATCAGGGTAAAGCTTCCGGCGTCGGCATAGGAAACAAGCACCCCGGTGGAAACTATGCCACCCGGCGTCGCTGAATCTATCAGCACTATCTCGCCCGCGGCGATGCCCCTGGAGGTTGCATAAAACTTATTTGCGGGGGGCTGAAAATCCGGGAAATGATTTTTCATTATTTCAATGATATCCGGAGGCTGCAAGCCCGGCTTCTCTATGGCAAGCAGGTAAGTCTTCTGCCACAGCGGCCCGAATCCCTGGAGCGGTCCCAGCACCCGGCGCCCATCAACATTTTTGTTCATTGCCCCGGCTGGTTTCTCCGTAACTCTGAGCGTGGGAATATTCGGCGCCCAGCCGCCATCATCCTGCCGGCCGTGGCCGGTATCTGTCTGCTTCAGTTGCCGCAGCTCATCTCCCGATAGCGCGTCCGGCGCTGCCGCTGTTTCATCAAGAAAGACAATGCCTTCGTCAAGGCCGGTCAGAACGAAGATTTCCCGATAGCGTTCATTTAGTCCGAAGGCGGATAATTTAACCTGCTGCCTTTTTGCCGTTGTCGCCAGTTTGGCCAGGACGCTGGCGCCGGCGCTGTTCATCTGTTCCAGCGGACGAAAATCGAGAATGATGTTTTTCATGCCCCGCACCCCGGCATCCGTGAAAATATTATTCAGGACGGCTTCGCTGTCGGAGCAAAGAACGCCGGCTATGGCAATTATACCTGTTGACTTGTTGAGAGCTTGAAGCTCCATAACCGCCTCCTTGATTTTATGCCTTCGAGAATATTTCGTTAAAAATCATCCCCTCGCAGATTCTATAAGAAAAAATCTATATGCAATCGTCTGCAAGCTGCCCGCCGGCATTGCCGGTATAGGTCAGATAGGCGATTCCATTTTTCCCGTTATGTTTTACTGAGTACATGAGCGCATCGGCTATTTGCAAAAGCTGAGTGGCGGTTTTGGGCACACCCCGGTTACAGGTGACGACGCCGATACTGAAGGTAACCGGCCAGTGGTTCAGCTTCATCTCTTCCAGAAGACCGTTCTGGAGTTTGACGAGAACGGCGCGGGCCGATTCCTGATCAAGCTCCGGCAGCAGAAATGCCAATTCATCGCCTCCCAGTCGCGCAATCACATCAATTTTCCGCAAATGCTCCCGGGCGTAACGAACGATGGTGCGAAGAGCCCGGTCTCCTTCCGGATGTCCGAACCGATCGTTGACTTCCTTAAAATTGTCAAGGTCTAAATAGACTAACGTGAAGGGACGTCCATATCGTTGCAGACGGTGACATTCCAGCCCCAGCAGTTCAAAAAAACGGCGGGCATTGGCCGCGCCGGTCAGGTAATCCGTGGATGCCAATTCCTTTTCCCGCTCCATGGCGCTTTTCAATGCCGACAGGAGTAACAAGACAAAAACAAATAACGAGAATCTGATCAAAATATTTAAAACAGCAACAATTTCGTTCTGGTAGATATGCCCGGAGTAAATACCCGCCGCAAACAGCACCAGAACGCCGGCCAGGACAACGACGATCCCTGGCCATCTGCCGAGAAACCAGGTGACAAAAGAAATCGGCAGCAGATAAAACAGTGAAATGGCGAGCTTTTGTCCCGTAAAAAAATCCAGGATGACGATTGCTGCAAGCAGGGCAAAACCGACCGCCATCTTGAAAATTTTATCCTGTTTTTCCAGGCGAGCAAGAATGTTCATACCTTCTGTCCTCCGTGCATCAGGAAGAAATGACAACGGCAGGCGTCGGCCCGATTATTCGCCGCAAGGTCAACTATCCTTGGGAGGCCCTTTCGGCAAGTCGAGTTCCCTTAGCTTCTCCGGTGTCGGGACGCCATCTTTGTCCCAGCCGCGCATCTGGTAGTACCGATCCAGCATTTCCGACAGCGCTTCCGGCGGGCAAAACCGTCCCTCGGAAGGTCCCGCGGGGATGGGCTCGTGCATTACCCGCCAGGGCAGGGTATCGTCTTTTCTGGTCACACCGCGCCGACAGTTGATGAGCCGCTCCAGATTATAGATCCTCTCGCCGCAGCGCTCCAGCCAGGCGGCATCGATGCCCCAGCCCGTAATCAGATTCACCACTCGTGCCATGCTCTCCCCGATTGCGGTGGGGCCGAGGATCCCCTCTTCGATGAAGCGGCAGATGACAAGCGAGTCCCCGACGCTCGTGAAATGGTTGCTTTTGACGACATATTCGGGGCGCGTGGAGAACCCCGGATCCGGATGCGTTCCCTGATAAAAGGGGCGGGTATCGTGGTGGCTTCCCCCCCGGGTGGCGACGGCGTATCCCAGCGACAGCTCGCGGATGCCCCGCGGTGAATGCCCCGCTATTTCCAGCCCCTTGACCTCGTGCAGGTATTTTTCGGAATCCTTGCCGAATAGCTCGCTAAGCCGCCGGGAGCCCATTGCGAGAAACTTGCCGACCCCCTCCTGCCGGGCGGTCAGTTTTACCAGCTCCGCCAGCCCTTTGCCATCCGAAAAATTTACGCGTCCCCCCAAATCTGCTTCCGTGACGATCCCCCGCTCGATGCATTCCGCAACGAAGGCCATCGTCACTCCCAGCGAAATGGTATCCATGCCCAGCAAATCGCAAAGATGCGCCGCGTTGAAGAGGGAGTTGAGGTCGGGATTGTCCAGCATGGAGCCCAGCGCATAGATGGTCTCGTATTCCGGCATTTTTACCGTCTGCCCCTCATACTCGCCAGCGCCAACAGTGACGTTCTTCCCGCAGGCCAGCACGCAGCCGGGGCAGGCGGTGATCCCCGCCCCGCATTTCGGCAGGAAAAAATCGGCGGATATCTCCCGCCATTCGTCAAAGGTTTCCCGGGTATTGTTGCGGGTTCCGATCATTCCCTTGGCATTTATCATGCCGGGGAGTGCCCCGGTCCCGAAACTTGTCATGAGTCCCTTGCTTTTTTTCAGCTCCGGGAACTTCTCCGTAAGAAAAACCCGGAGCCCATCCCTGTCGGCAACGGCTGTCTTCAGGCCGCCTTTGACTACGATAGCCTTGAGGTTTTTGGCGCCCATGACGGCCCCCTGGCCGCCGCGGCCGGCCGTGCCGAGCCTCTGGCCACCAGCGACGACGTTGGCAAAGGGGATTTTTCTTTCGCCCGCCGGACCGATCGCCATGCAGACAGACCCCTTGCCGCATTCGCCCTGAAGAATCACGATCGTCTCTTCGGTCGTCTTTCCCCAGACATGGGAAGCATCGCGAATCTCCGCTTTGTCTTCATTGATAAAAAGATAAACCGGCCGTGCAGCCTTGCCCTGAATAAAGATCGCTGTCAATCCGGTGCGCTTTTGGGCAATGGCGAAAGCGCCGCCGAAATTGGAGTCGCAAAAGAGGCCGGTCTGCGGGGAAATGACGGCCATGTGGGCGCGGCTTGTCCCCCAAAGCGGGGTGTCGGTCAGGGGGCCTACGGCGATCGCCACGCCGTTTTCTTCGCCGAGCGGATCGACATTTGCGGGAACGCGCTCACTGATCAGTTTCGCCACGAATCCGTTGCCGCCGATGAATTTGCGGGCGTATTCATCCGGCAGCGTTTCCCGGTCGGCAATGCCTAAAGAGAGATCAACATGGAGAATCATTCCGTTGTAACTGTTCGTCAGCATCTTTCCCCTCCTGAAGGTTTGCTACAGCAAGAAACGGCCTGCGCCCCGGATAAGCTTTTTCGCCAGATGATGCCTCCGGCGTCGTTACATGCACGGTTTAGATAACAACTGTCAAGCAAAAACCGCTTGGGAAAGAAGCAGCATTCCGATGAAGATCAGCATTATATGGATCAGACGGTTTCCACTTTTTCCACCATGCTTGCATCCGCGTCATAAAAGAATGAGCCGATAAAAAAGAAAATCCCAGCCAGCGTGGCAGACAGCGGCAGAAAAACCATGGCTTTTTCCAGACCGAAGGCATCGGACAGGGCGCCGATAACGGGAGGCCCCAGCGTGCTGCCCAGGATATGCTGGATGATGATGCACAGGCTCAGCGATACGGCCCGGAGGCCCGGGTGGACAACATCCTGGGTTACGGCAACAGCCGCCGGCACGAAGGCTACCGCGGCGATCCCCGCTGCCAGCAGTACGGCATATTGAATTTGGCCGCGACAAACGCTGAAGGCGATAAACAGCAAAACGGCGGTCGTGAACGAAGAAAGCGCCGGAAAAAGCAGTCTCGCATTTCCCCGGCTTTTAAACCATCTATCCGCCAGATAACCGCCTAAAGGCGCCCCGATTATCGCAAGCAGCATGACGATGCCCCCCTTGGTCGAGGCCCTGCTCATGGAGATTCCCTCCACTCGCTGAAAATAACTGGGAAGCCATGTCAGCAGGGCCGTGGTAACAAAGGTGTTGGCGGCAAAGCCGAGGTTGTTGAAGATCAGCGTTTTACTTCTTCCAAAATGGGCCGCTATTTCTCCGAGCCTCATCCTCGAACCGGTTTTTTCTGCTCCCCTGCCGACAGTTTTTTTCAGCTCTACCGTCTGGTAATCCTTAACATAAAAAAACAGCAAGGCCACAATAATGCCGGGCAGGGCCACAAGACCAAACGCATGGCGCCAGCCGAAACGCTCGGCGATGATTCCGCCCAGGGCGATCCCCAGCGCGCTTCCCAACGGGATAGAGGCATTCCAGAATCCCAGCATTCTTGCCCGTTTCTCTTTGGGAAACAATGACGATATCATCGCGGTTCCGCCGGGCGCGTAACCGGCTTCGCCAATGCCGATTGCGGTTCTCGCCGCGAAAAGCTGCCCGAAGTTTTTTGTGAAGGCGCAGGCAACCGTGGCCACACTCCAGAAAATCGTCACAAACCCGATAATTTTAACCCTGCTCCACCGATCGATGATGATGGACACCGGCAGCGTAAAGATGAGAATCGACCAGTAAACGGCGGAAACAAGCAGGCCGCACTGGGTGTCGGTAAGGCCCCAATCCTGCTTGATAAAAGGGAAAAGCGAGACGATTACCAGCCGGTCCATGTAGTCGAACATATAGATTAAAAACAAGAGGGCAAAGATGTAGTAGGGAGATGAAGTCAGCGAGCGCGTCTTGGGAACCGGAAAATTATTCATAGCGTCCATATTTTTTCGTGGCCTCGAACATTGCAATGCAGTTTTCAGGGTTAACCGCCGGGTGCAGCGAGTTGGAGGAGCAAAGGATGTAACCGCCGCCCTGGGCCGCGACAGCGATGGCATGCTTAACGGCGGCGTCAACCTGCTCGGGAGTCCCGGAAGGAAGCAACTCTTCGCAGTCGATATTGCCCAACAGGCAGATTTTATTCCCCCAGGCGTCTTTAATCTTTTGCAAATCCATCCCCGCTTGCGGCTCCAGCGGGTTCAGCCCGTCATATCCGGAAGCGATAAGCGCCTCCATGATTGCCCAGAGATTGCCGTCGCTATGGCGCACCACCTTAAGACCAAGCGCGTGGGCGCGGTCAACAAGTTTTCTGTTGTAGGGATTGACAAACTCCATAAAATGCCTGGGGGAGATTAACAGGTTGTTTGTGGAGGCAATGTCATCTTCGACCACCAGCACATCAACGCCGGCCGCGGCTAACATCTCAAGCTGTTTCAAGTTATATTCCGTCACGATGGCCGAAACGCTGTGAATAAAGCCGGGGTCGTCTATCAGCTTGAACATGTAGTTTTCCATCCCGGTCAGCCGCCAGGTATGCACAAAAACACCACGCATCAGCCAGAAAAGCGCCTTTTGTCCCTTGAATCTCTCCCGGGCAAGATCAAGCAGCAGGAGGTGGGAGCGATTCGGCTCGGGAATGTGATAGTTTTCAAGATCATGGGGATCATGCAGCGGGTGGCCGATGGGAACGGGCAGGCCGTGGGGGTTCCGCCTGTAGATAACTCGCCAGTCATCCTGGACGTCTTTGTCATTGAGCATGGTCTCATGGCCAATCTCAAAAGCGGTAAAGCCGTCCACGCCAAAAGCCTCATGCAGCAGAAAAAGGGTGTCCAGCAGTTTCATCTTCTCGGCGTCATTCATGTCATAAATCTGTTTGGATTGATCCGGGAGACCATCGGTCAGGTGTTTCCCAATGCCGATGATCGGCGCCTCATTAATTCCATGAATATAAAGAGGGACACGGTCCGGCTGCTGAAGATTCAGGGCGGTGATAATCCTCTGTTTCCCATTCATAAGGCAATGCCTCCTTCTTTAAACTTCCCCGCAATAATGAATTTGCCAAGCTGGCTCATTTCTATAATTGCCGTCGGAATGACAGAATGCAAGCAGATTATGCTCCGCCGCCGCTGCTGTCTGTCGGGACAGGGACGGGAAAAAGTACTCACGGAGAACCGCTGGCCTCGTCATTAGACCGCTGTTGAAGGCGATGTCGTCTGCCAGAATAACGCTGTCTTTTTTCTCAATAAAGCCGGCAATGGACTTGCGGCTGGCATTGATAAGTTCACCAATAATCAGCATGAATCACCTCAAGGGCCTTCCTGTATATTGGGAGAAAATGCGCATCGCCCGCTTGAAAACAAACGCACAGAAAAAGCACTGTTATTGATCTGTAAAACGGCGCGCCAGTTCTACGGCTTCGGTCGCATTGGCGCCGGAGGCGTCCGCGCCGATTTTTTCCGCGAATGCCCGGTCAATCGGGGCGCCGCCGACGATTACCTTGAGGTTTTTCCGTAAGCCCTGTGCCTCCAGCGCTTCAATCACCCGCCTCATCTCAGGCATGCTGGTCGTCAAAAGGGCGGAAAGCCCCAGCACCGGCGGTTTTATCTCCTTCACCTTGTTCAATATTTCGTCAATGTCCACATCCGTGCCGAGATCAACGACGTTGAAACCGGCGCCCTCCAGCAGCATGCAAACCAGATTCTTGCCGATGTCATGGAGGTCTCCCTTGATCGTCGCCATGACGACGGTTCCCCGGGACTTAGTCTGGTCTCCTGTCAGCAGCGGTTTAATGATAGAAAGCCCGCTTTTCATGGTGATGGCCGAGGCAAGCATTTCCGGGATGAAAATCTCGCCGCTGCCGAAAGCATCTCCCACCACGTCCATGGCCGCGATCAGCGCATCGTCGATGATCGCCCTGGGGGTGAGCCCCGCTTCCAGCGCCTGCTGCGTCAATGCTTGTATTTCTTTGTACTTGCCTTCGATTACCGCATTTTTGATGATGCTTAGATGATCCGTCATGATCGCCAACCTGTCCTTTTTTTGTGTTTGGGGCGGTTCGCGAACCGCCCCAACGTGCGAACCGTTCCGACCCGCAAACCGCCCCTGCGATGGCGGTTTTTCTATCCCGCCTTGTAGCCGCCGAGATTGGCCAGGGCGACGCTTCCTGGGCTGATGACCGTCTGATCGACCTTGACATTGACGCAGGCGGTTTTCCCGGAGGCAAAGGCCCGCTCCAGGGCGGGGCGGATATCTGCCGGCTTTTCGACGAGCTCCCCGAAGCCGCCCAGCGCCTCCACCAGCTTGTGGTAATCCACCCAGTTCAATTCTGTCCCGTTATTAATATGATGCCCCATCCGCAACTGCTGGCTGTGCATGATCATTCCCCACGCCTGATCGTTGGCGACGACCACGACAATCGGCAGACCCTTGCGGATCGCCGTGTTGAATTCCATGAAGTTGAAGCCGACCGAACCGTCGCCGGTAACGAGCAGGACGCGCTTGCCGGGATGCTTCAACTGCGCGGCATTCGCGTAGGGGATGCCGACGGCAAGGCTGCCGTACAGCCCGTAGTCGAGGTAGTGGCCGCCCCGGCGGATCGTTCTGGTCATCCCCATCCAGGTGGCGGTATCGCCCCCGTCGGCAACGACAATGTCGTCGTCCCTGCTCATGAAATCGTTGAGTTCCCGGGCGAGTCGCATGGGATGGATCGGCAGAGCTTCGGAATTCCAGGTCGCTTCGGCCTGTGCTTTGCCGTTCTTTTCGTACTGCCGGACGGCTTCCACCCAGGGGCCAAACTTTTCGCGCAAAGCGGCGCTGGCGTTTTCTGCGTCGAGCAGGCCGTTTACCTCAGTAAGAAACGACTTGAGGTCGCTGACGATTCCCAGCTCAATCGTCCGGTTTCTGCCGATCTCTTCGGGGGAGATATCAACCTGAATGAATTTTGCGCCCGATGGGAAGATGTCGCCGAAGATATAGAAAAGACTGAGGCGGTTGCCCAGAAAAATGACCAGGTCGGTGGTCATCAGGCTCATCATCGCCGCGCCCGGCCGGATGGCGAGGGACGATTCAAAACAGAGCGGATGGGTGTCGGGAATAACGCCCCGGCCGGCGCCGGCGGTGAAGACAGGAATTCCCGTTTTTTCAACGAAATCTATGAGTTCCTGGCCGGCATCCGCATACCAGGCGCCGCTGCCTGCGATCGCAATCGGGTTTTTGGCCGCGCTGATCATTGCCACGGCCTTTTTCGCGTTTTCGCGATCAACGGGACGGGAGGCGATCGCCGTGTGCAGCTTCCTTACCTTAGTCATGTCCACCGTCGCGTTCAGAATGTCGCAGGGAAGCTCGAGATAAACCGGACCGGGTCTGCCGCCGCCGGCAATCCGGAAGGCCATGTCGATGTATTCGGGAATCCGCTCCGGGACGGTGCAGACCAGCGCTTTTTTGACCATCGGCTCGATGACGGGAAGCTGGCTCATGTCTTGCAGATCGAGTTTTTCCCTGCTTTCGAGGCCGACGCAGCCGGCAATCAGGATGAGCGGCGCGTTGGCGAGCCGGGCGCTCGCAATCCCGGTCAGCGCGTTGGTGAAGCCCGGCCCCGCCGTCACCATTGCCACCGCCGGCTTCCGGTTCATCCGTCCCCAGGCCTCGGCCATGAACACCGCCGCCTGTTCGTGGCGAGTATCGAAGATCGTGATGTTCGTGCCTTCAAGGTACTGATAGATGGGGGTGATATGTCCGCCGCTCAGCGAGAAGATGTAGTCAATCCCCCGTTCCTGAAGCGCCTCCGCGACAAGCTGCGCGCCGATGACCTTGTCCATTTTCCTTCCTCCTTTTGCATGAAAATCCCCCCATCCCCCCTTTACCAGGGGGGTAAGGGGGGATTTTCATGCTTCGTTGTGCCCCACGGGCATGGGGGTTTATATAAAAATTTATAATTCCATGCACTGTCCGCCGTCGAGGTTAAAGGCCTGCCCGGTTATGTAACGGGAGGCATCCGAGGCGAGAAACGCTACGAGACTGCCGGCGTCGCCGGGAAGACCGATATAGCCGAGCGGAATGGTTTTGCACATCTCCTGTTCTCGCTCTTCGATCGTCGAGTTTAGAAAAGAGGCCTCCAGGCCGAAGCGCCATTTTTCGAGATCCGTTTTGATTTGCCCCGGACAGATTGCGTTCACCCTGATGCCGGCGCCGCCGAGTTCTTTAGCCATGGTTTTGGTCAGCATGATGACGCCCGCCTTGGCCACGGCATAGGCGCTGTTGAAAAGCGGGGGAACCTTGCCCGCCCGCGAGGCGGTATTCACGATTACCCCCGGCTTTCCGGCCATCAGCGGGATCACCGCCCGTGAGACGCGAAAGACGGAAAATAGGTTGACATCCACCGTTTTTATCCAATCCGCCTCCCCATAGCTCAAAACGGTGTTCGGAACCCCGAAGACCGCACCGGCGTTGTTGCAGAGAATATCGACGTGCGTGAAGGCCGTCTTTATCGCCTCAGCCATTCGCCCTATCGAGGAGGCGTCGGTAACATCGACAGCAACGGCGAAGGTTTTTACCTGAAAAGTGTCGGCAAGTTCGGCGGCGATTTTTTCCATTTCCCCGCTTGTCGCCGTTTTTATCGCTATTTCCGGGGAAACCGGTTTCCCCAGATCGGCAATGACGACATTGCAGCCGGAAGAGGCAAGCTTTTCGGCGATGCCGTAGCCGATGCCGCTCCTTTTTCCGGAGCCCGTCACAACCGCCGTTTTTCCTTTTAAATCTTTATACATGGGAGGCCTCCTGATTATAATAGTAGGCGCACGAGATGGTTTGGACGATGGGGATAGCTGATGATAGGTTGCAAACCCGCAAACAGGATCCTGACCGGACATCGCCGGTCAGGACTTCTTTCAAGCATGACATTTTTACACGCCATCAAGTCCTCTGCTGATTAAAACGGGACGTCGTCATCGGGCATTGGCCCATCTGCCCCGGGATGCGGCAGCGGTGGTTCCTCGCGCCCGGCGTCGGAGTCTTTCTGGCCTTTCGAATCAAGCATCTTCATATCGGAAGCGACGATCTCCGTAGTGTATTTCTTGACGCCCTCTTTATCTTCCCAGGATCTGGTCTGAATACGTCCTTCGATGTAAACCAGCTTCCCTTTTATTAAGTATTTGCCGCAGATCTCCGCCAGTTTGCCAAAGGTGACAATTCTGTGCCACTCGGTCTTTTGAGCCTTCTCGCCGTTTTTGTCCTTCCATACCTCATCGGTGGCCATCGTGAAGTTTGTCACCATCATCCCATCCGGCGTATATCTGACCTCCGGATCCTTCCCCAGCCTGCCCACCAGTATCGCCTTGTTGATCATCTTCTCTCCCCTTTCTGAAAACGTAGTTTAATGTGTATAAAACAAAGTTTAATGTTCATAATCTGATTCTAACTGCTTGAAATACCATATTCCCGACAGAGACATTATGAACATTAAGCTTCGCTTTCGGGAATGACAAATGGTTTTGCAATTACCTCAACGGATTTTTAATTTATCATATAGAACTTATGAAAATGTCGCAATGCAAAAATTGATACAGGCGCAAACACCAAACCGCGAGCGGCAAACCGGGAGCCTCCTGCCGGCGGCGTTAATTCCTCCTTGACTAATTTCTTGTAAAAATGTAGTCAAATTCGCTTTATAACAAAACAGAACGATAGAGGGACTATGGAAGAGGAAAATGAACTGCTGAAAAAACGTCGGGAAAAGGCCGACTCAATAAAGAACGACGGGCTCGAACTCTATCCGAACGATGTGCAGGTTGCGAATAATTCGGAAGCAATAAGGGAACGCTTTGAAAATTTATCTGAAGAAGAACTGGTTAAAATTGACGAACGCTTTACGCTTGCCGGGCGCATCATGGCAATCCGCGATTTCGGCAAGAGCGCCTTCGTCAGCATTCAGGATCGCAAGGGGCGAATCCAGGCCTTTCTGCGCAAAAACGCACTGGGGGAAAAGGGATTCTCGCTCTTCAAGAAGCTCGACGCCGGGGATGTAGTCTGGATAGCCGGGCGAATTTTCAAGACCAAAACCGGCGAGTTATCCATAGACGTGGAGGAAAACGGCCTGCGCCTGCTTTCCAAATCGCTGCTGCCCTTGCCGGAGAAATGGCACGGTCTGACCGACGTGGAGATTCGCTACCGCCAGCGCCATCTTGATTTGATCGTCAACCCCGAGGTGCGCAAGGTATTTCAGCAGCGCAGCCGCATTATCAGCCTGATTCGCCGGTTCATGGAAGAGCGGGATTTCCTGGAAGTCGAAACCCCGATGATGCAGCCCAAGGCGGGCGGCGCGGTGGCCAGACCGTTCAAAACCTTTCACAACGCGCTGGGGATGAATCTCTTTCTTAGAATCGCCCCGGAACTGTACCTGAAGCGCCTGATAACCGGCGGATTGGAAAGGGTTTTCGAGATCAACAGAAACTTCCGGAACGAGGGAATCTCCACCTTTCACAACCCGGAATTCACGATGATGGAATTCTATCAGGCCTATGCGACCTATGAGGAGCTGATGGCGATGACGGAGGAACTGTTAGCCTTTGTCGCCATGAACCTGTTTTCGTCGCTTAAATTTACCTATCAGGGAAACGGGATAAATCTGGCGCCCCCCTGGCGGAGAATAACCGTCCGGGATGCCGTCCTCGAGATAGGCGGCGTCAAGCCCGAAATCCTTGCCGATCCGGCACTGCTGGCTGAATATGCGGGGAAACTCGGCGTTCAGTTGAAGGCAAGCGACCCCCCCGGCAAGGTTTTGATGGCAATCTTTGACGAAACGGTGGAAAAAAGGCTGATTCAGCCGACCTTTGTAACCCATTACCCGGTGGAGGTCTCTCCCCTCTCCCGCCGGAACGTCGCGGATCCCTCCGTCACCGACCGCTTTGAACTTTACATTGCCGGCAGAGAAATCGCCAATGCTTTCTCGGAGTTGAACGATCCGGTCGATCAGCGCCAAAGGTTCGAGCAGCAGATCAAGGAGCGGGAGGCGGGCGATCTGGAGGCGCACGAAATGGATGAGGACTACATCGGCGCCCTTGAATACGGGATGCCGCCGACCGCCGGCGAGGGGATCGGCATTGACCGGCTGGTGATGCTGATGACCGACTCCGCTTCCATCCGGGACGTGATTCTCTTTCCGCTTTTGCGAAGCAGGGAAACCGCCAGGGAAGAATGATGAACTCCTACGAGCTTTTCATAAGCCTGCGTTACCTTCGGGCAAGGCGAAAACAGGTATTTGTTTCCATTATAACCTTTATCTCGGTCGCCGGAATCTTTCTTGGCGTTGCGGCGCTGATCATTGTGCTTGCCGTCATGAACGGTTTCGAAACGGATCTGCGCAACAAGATTCTCGGCGTCAATTCCCATATAGTTGTTACCGATTACAGCGGCGGCATGCAGAATTACCGGCAAATCATGGGTGATGTAGCCGCCATCCCGGGCGTCGAGGCGGCAACTCCTTTCATCTACAGTCAGGCCATGCTCAAAAAAGGAACCGCTACAACAGGGATCATTCTGCGCGGCCTGTCGCTACAGGATGCGCTGAAGGTCATCAACATTGGAAAGATAAAAGAGGGCAGTCTAAAAGGTTTGGAATCTGCAAGTAACCCAATAAGCGCCACCCAAACGGGCCCGGCGCCCCGGCCCGGAATAGTCATCGGGCGCGAGCTGGCAAAAAACCTGGGGTTATTCCTGAATGATCAGGTTTTTGTCATTTCCCCTTCCGGCGTTTCCACGCCGATGGGAATGACGCCGCGGATGAAACCATTTGTCGTGGCGGGCATTTTTGAATCCGGATTTTACGAATACGACTCGACGCTGGCCTACATCTCTCTTGAGGAGTGTCAGAATTTCCTGAACATGGGAGATCTGGTGTCGGGGCTGGAGCTCCGGGTTGACGACATTTACAAAGCCGGCCAGATCGCCCGGCAGATCGAGAAAAAGCTTGGGAGTCGCTACTGGGCGCGCAACTGGATGGAGATGAACAAGAATCTCTTTTCGGCGCTGAAACTGGAAAAGCGGGTCATGTTCATCATCCTTTCGTTGATCGTGCTTGTTGCCGCTTTCAATATCATCAGCGCCCTGATCATGATTGTCATGGAAAAGAACAAGGATATCGCGATCCTCAAGGCAATGGGCGCCACCCGGTCCGGCATCATGAAGATATTTATTTTTCAGGGGGTGATCGTCGGGGCGATCGGCGCCTTTCTCGGCACGCTGGCGGGGCTTGCCGTCGCGCTCAATCTCGAGAAAATATCGCTGTTTGTCGAAAAACTCTTCGGCTTCAAGATCCTTCCAGGGGACGTTTACTATCTGAGCGAACTCCCCTCGCAGGTAAACTACGGCGATGTCGGGATTATCATTCTGGGAACGTTGCTGATCAGTTTTCTGGCAACCATTTACCCCTCCTGGCGGGCATCCCGCCTTGTCCCGGCGGAGGCGCTCCGGTATGAGTGAGAAGTCAGAGATTTTATGATAGAAATCAAGAATCTGCAGAAAACATTTCTGCTGAACGGAAATAAAATTGAGGTGTTAAAGGGGATTGACCTGACGATTGCCGATGGTCAGTCGCTGGCAGTTGTGGGGGTGTCCGGCGCGGGCAAGAGCACCTTTCTGCATATCTTGGGAACGCTCGATCATCCGACCGGCGGAGCGGTTCTCTTTGACGGCGTTAATGTATTTTCCTGGCCGGAGAAACAGCTTTCCGACTTCCGAAACGGCCAAATAGGTTTCGTGTTTCAGTTCAATAATCTGTTGCCCGAATTCACCGCCCTCGAAAACGTCATGATGCCTGCCCTGATCCGGCGAATGTCGAAAGGCGAGGCAAAAGACAGAGCTGAGGCAATTCTTTCCGAGGTGGGACTCAGCAATCGCGTCAGGCATAAGCCGGGGGAACTCTCCGGAGGGGAGCAACAGCGGGTAGCCCTTGCCCGGGCGCTTATTCTCGAGCCCAAAATACTCCTTGCGGATGAGCCGACCGGAAACCTTGACACGGAAACCGGAAAAAGGATAGAAGACTCGCTCATTTTATTAAACAAGCGTAAAGGGATCACATTGATCGTGGTAACGCACAATACATCACTCGCCGATCGGATGTCGGAGAAGATCGGCCTCAGCGACGGGAGGATTCATAGCCGTGGTTAAAAAACTGCTTTCGGCAAGCCTGCTGACCATCATTCTTATTTTCGCCGTTCAAAGTGCAAACGCGGCTGATTTAAAAAAAATAGCGCTCTTTCCTTTTGAGGCTCACAGCGCAACGGCCGCGCAGGGCGCTGAATTGTGGGAGCTGAGCTACCGGGGAATAACCGGCGAACTGGCGAAGTCAAAAATGTTCGCCGTTATCCCGCGGGAATTGCTTGCCCGGGAGATAGCGGGGAAACCCCTTAACGATGAGCTGATCATCTCCGCCGGGAAAAAGAGCGATGCCGATTATGCGTTATCCGGAAGCATCTCCGAATTTGGGGACAGAAT
Organism: Syntrophales bacterium; assembly: GCA_023229765.1. Lineage (NCBI taxonomy): Bacteria > Pseudomonadati > Thermodesulfobacteriota > Syntrophia > Syntrophales > Syntrophales bacterium. The sequence goes on from JALNYO010000018.1 coordinate 62,569, forward strand.
CAGCGTCGATGTGAAGATCTTCGACATAAAAAAGGGACAGGCGATCCCCGGCGTTTTTGTTCAGGGCCGCGGTCGCAAGAACCTCGACGCGATCATGGAAAGGCTCAACTCGGATATCATCCTCCGCATCGCCCCCGAAAAGCGGATAGGCCGCGTCGAATTCAAGGGAAATCGCAAGATAGAAGCCGCCGCGATTAATCGGGGGCTCAAGAGCGCGCCGGGGACCCTCCTGACGGATGAAGACCTCTCGGCTGACATCAAAACAATCTATAAACTCGGATACTTTGATGAAGTAACTGCCGATGTTTCGGACACCCCTGAAGGCAGGGTGGTGACCTTTGTCGTCACCGAAAAACCCATGATTTCGGAAATCCGCATTCAGGGAAACAAAAATGTGAAAAAAAGCGACATCGAAGCCGTTATGAGCGTTCAGGCCAAGCAGACGGTCAACCCGGAGAAACTGAAGACCGACATTAAAAAAATCAAGGACCTCTATGACTCCAAAGGCTTCTATAATGCGGAAATCACCTCTAAAATAGATAAAGCGGGGGAGCGCGACGTTCAGGTCGTCATCAGTGTCACAGAAAACGGGAAATTGTTCGTTCGGGACATCCTGTTTGAGGGCAACCGGGCATTTACCACACGGGAACTCCGGAATATGATGACTACAAAAGAATGGGGAATTTTCCATTTTTTTACCGATTCCGGGCTTCTGAAAAAAGAACAGCTCCGGCAGGACATTGACAAACTCAAGGCCTTCTATCTGAATAACGGGTTCATCAACGTCCAGATCGCCGATCCAGCAGTAACCCACGATGCTAAGGGGATTTACATCAGGATTTCCGTAGCGGAAGGACAGCAGTACCGCGTCGGCAAGGTGGAAATAATCGGGGATCAGTTGTCGGTGCCGCGAAAAGAGCTGCTGGCCAAGCTGAAAATCCTGAAAAAAGACTTCTATGACCGCGACGCGGTGATAAGGGATATGGATTACCTCACGCAGGCGGCCAATGACGAGGGATATGCCGCTGCCGATATCTTGCCGGGCACAACTCCCCGGGAAGAAACCAGGACTGTCGATGTAAGCTATGAGATACGCAAGGGCAAACTTGTATATTTCAACCTGATCAACATCACCGGCAACACCAAAACCAGGGACAAGGTGATCCGGCGCCAGTTGTCGGTCGTGGAGGGGGATCTCTACAGCCGCACCAAGTTGAAGAACAGTTACATGGCCCTCAACAACCTGCGCTATTTTGAGGAAATCGATTTCGAAAGCGAAAAGGGCGGCGATGAGACTCTGACGAACGTCAACATCCGCGTCAAGGAGAAGCAGACCGGCATGCTCAGCCTCGGCGCCGGCTACAGCGCCGTAGATAAAGCGGTAGTGTCCGCCCAGGTCACCCAGCAGAACCTCTTCGGCCGGGGGCAGACCCTGAGTCTGAAGGCCAATGTCGGCTCCTCCTCGACCCTTTATGACATCTCGTTCACGGAACCCTGGCTTTTTGACAGGCCCATCTGGAGCAAGTTCGATCTCTGGAATCTCTACCGCGAATATGACACCTACAATCTTGATACGATGGGATTAAGCACAACCCTGGGATACCCGCTCTGGCCTTATGTATCCGGCTATATTGGGTATCGTTTTGCCATTGACAACGTCAATGACATCCTGCCGACCGCTTCGATCTACACCAGAAAGCAGGCCGGCGAGACAAAGAGCAGCGGCCTGACCTTCACGCTGACCCGGGACTCGACAGACGATGTCATGTTTCCCACAACCGGCTCGAAGAACAGCGCCTCAGTGGAGTACACAGGGGGGCCGCTGCAGGGCGATGTGAGTTACACCCGCACCGGGATTTCCTCCACCTGGTTTTTCCCTCTTCCGCTCGATACAGTGCTTGGCCTGCGCGGGCGGCTGGGGGCGATCAAGGGGAACGCCGGCAAGGAAATCCCGATCTACGAGCGATACTACCTCGGGGGGATCGACTCCTTGCGCGGTCTCAGGGAAGTCGGTCCGGTGGATCCCACTACCGGTGAAGTCATCGGGGGCGTGACGATGTTGAACTTCAACGTGGATTATACCTTTCCGTTGATCAAGAAAGCCGGGATGCGGGGGGTGGTTTTCTTCGACACCGGCAATGCTTGGGAAAGCGGATATCATGTCAATGATATGAGGAAAACCGCTGGTTTAGGAATCCGCTGGTATTCGCCGATCGGGCCGCTCCGCTTAGAGTGGGGATATGTGCTCGACAAAAAAGAGAACGAATCCCCCGGCCGTTGGGAGTTTACGATCGGCATGTTTATGTAATGAGGAAGCAATCGGCAGTTGTCTGAGCAGAGCGCCGGCTGCCAATAAATATTTTCACGAAAGGGAGAAAAAGTTATGAAAACGGAGTTTAATGTTCATAAAACGGAGTTTAATGTTCACAAGAAATACGGTTACGTGATTATCGCGGCTTTGCTGCTGGCCCTGATCTTTTCGGCAGCTCCGGCAGCCGCGGCGGATAAGACGGGTTTTGTGGATGTACGGGATGTAATGGTTTCCTCCTCCGCCGGCAAGAAGGCCTCGGAGGAGCTGAAAAAGACGTTTGAAAAGAGCAAGGAGACCATTCAGGCGCGGGAAAACGAACTGAAAAAGCTGAAGGAAGAGTTAGATAAGCAGAAATCGCTCCTCAAACAGGACGTCCTGCTGGAAAAAGAAAAAAACTATGATAAAAAGGTTCGAGACTACCAGTTGCTGGTAAAGGATTCCAACGAAGAGCTCCAGGGCAAGGAGCAGGAACTTCAGAAGAAGATACTTCCTGAAATACTTAAAATAATTCGCTCCATCGGGGAAAAAGGGAAATTCACGATGATCGTCGATATCAGCCAGATCCCGCTGCCCTACTTTTCCAAGGAGAATCTGCTGACGAAACAGGTAATCGACGAGTTCGACAAAACCTATAAGCCGAAGAAATAGAGTGGTCAGGCTGTGAAAAAGACACTGGCTGAAATAGCAGCGTTTCTGGGCGGCAGCGTGCAGGGAGACGGTTCCGTCGGCATCGAGCAGATTCGCGGGATCGACGAGGCTGGCCCAGGCGATATAACGTTTGTCGCCAACGCGAAATACCGTAAAAAGCTCGAAACCACGAAGGCGGACGGTATCATCGCCGCCCCCGGAACCCTCGGCCCGGGGAAGAATCTCGTGATTGTCGACGACCCTTACAGCTCTCTGGGAAAACTGCTGGAGTTGTACTACCCCGAGGAAGAGGAACCGGCCGGAATCAGCAAAGGCGCCTGCGTGGAAGCCGGCGCTGAGGTTTCGCCGGAAGCGGCTCTTTACCCGGGCGTTTACATAGGACGGGGAGCGCGAGTTGCGGCCGGGGCCGTGCTCTATCCAGGGGTATTTGTCGGTCGAAACGCTGCGGTCGGAGAAGCCTCTATCCTTTACCCGGGGGTAACCATCTATCGCCGCTGCCTGATCGGGCGCCGGGTTGTGCTGCATGCGGGCGTCATCGTCGGCGCTGACGGCTTTGGCTTTGCCCTGCCCGGAGGGGAAAATCGAAAAATCCCCCAGGTGGGATACGTCCAGATAGACGACGATGTGGAGATAGGGGCTAATTCGACGATTGACCGCGGCACCCTCGGGCGAACCTGGATCCAGCGGGGGGTCAAGATCGACAACTTGGTGCAAGTCGGCCACAATGTTGTGATCGGTGAAAATTCGGTTATTGTCGCCCAGGTCGGCATATCCGGGAGCGCGCAACTGGGAAACGGCGTCGTCATCGGCGGTCAGGCGGGAATAGTTGGTCACATCCGGATTGGGGACGGGGTGATGGCCGCCGCCCGCACCGGAATTCACAAGGACGTTCCGCCGGGACAGATTGTGGGCGGTGCGCCGCATTTGCCTTACCGGGAATGGCTGAAAAAAGAGGCCTCCCTACAGAAGCTGCCGGAGCTGCGGGCGGCCTTTGCCGAGTTGCAAAAAAGGGTCGCCACCCTGGAAAAAGAAAAGACGATTAAGGAGAATTGATGAAGATCCACCCAACCGCAATCATATCGCCCGATGCCACCCTTGCCGAAGGCGTCGAGATCGGCCCTTACAGCCTCGTCGGCCCCGATGTCCATATCGGCAAGAATACCCGCATCGCCTCCCACGTGGTGATCGAACGCCAGGTCGATATCGGGGAAAATAACCAGATATCCCAGTTTGCCTCGATCGGCGGCGATCCGCAGGACTTGAAATACCAGGGAGAAAAAACAAGGGTAGTGATCGGGAACAACAACATTATCAGAGAGTATGCAACCATCAACCGGGCCACGAGCGACGACATCGGAGTCACGATCGTCGGCGACAGCAACATGATTATGACGTACTGTCATATCGCCCACAACTGCAAGCTCGGCAACAATATCGTCATGGCCAATGCGGCAAATCTGGCCGGGCACATTCACGTTGACGACTACGCCATTATCGGCGGTCTTACCGGGGTGCACCAGTTTACCAGAATCGGCGCTCACTGTATCATCGGCGGCGCCTCTGCGGTAAACAAGGATATTCCCCCATATGTGACTGCCTCCGGCAATTTTACTAAGCTCTACGGCCTGAACCAGATCGGCCTCCGGCGGCGGGGATTTTCCGAGGAGACACTTGCCGCCTTGAAGCAGGCATACCAGATCGTTTTTCGCTCCTCGCTGCTGCTTGCGGTCGCCCTCAAAAGGGTCGAAGAGGAACTCCCCGCTCTTCCCGAGATAAGGCTCTTCGTTGATTTTATCCGAAAATCGGAAAGGGGAATCTGTCGCTGAAGTTATGAAAACGAAGTTTAATGTTCACAAAACGAAGTTTAATGTTCATAAAGAAATCAGAATCGGCGTTGTCGGGGCCGGACATCTCGGCCGCTACCATATCCAAAAGTACCGGCAAATTCCCGGATGCCGCCTCATCGGGGTTGCCGATGTGCTGGAGCAGAGCGCCCGCAGCGCCGCGGAGGGCTGCGATTGCGAGATTTTCACCGATTACCGGAAGCTTGTCGGAAAGATTGACGCGGTCAGCATTGCCGTCCCGACCGCCTGCCATCATGAAGTCGCCTCTGTTTTTCTGGCGGCGGGGGTGGACGTCCTGCTTGAAAAGCCCATTACGACCACTCTTGAGGAAGCCGACGAGCTCCTCGCCCTGGCCGATGCCAAGGGACTGATCCTGCAGGTGGGCTTTGTCGAGCGTTTTAATCCCGCGATAATCGCCCTGGGGGAGGTAATCGGAGCGCCGCTCTTTATCGAATCGCACCGGCTGCATCCCTTTTTCGAACGGGGTACAGATGTGGACGTTATTCTCGATCTGATGGTGCATGATCTCGATATAATTATCCATTTTGTAAATTCCCCGGTTACTTCCGTGGAAGCGGTCGGGGTTTCGGTACTGTCGGACAAGGTCGATATCGCCAACGCCCGGCTTACTTTTGCCTCGGGTTGTGTCGCCAACATAACCGCGAGCCGGGTAACGGGTAAACTGCTTCAGAAAACCCGTTTTTTCGGGGTTGAGGGATACCACGCGGTTGATTTCAGCAAACGGACGCTCGTCTCGCTGGGACGTAAGGTAGATGCCGGAGGAAAAATAGAAATTATCGAAAATCACGTTGAAATCAAGGCTATTGACCCTCTCGAAGAGGAAATCAAGGCTTTTGTCCGGGCGGTGGCGGACCGGACAACCCCGCCTGTCTCGGGCAAGGAGGGGCGCGACGCGCTGGCGCTGGCGCTCCGCATCAACGACGCGATCGCCCGCAGCCGAAAGCGAAGTTTAATGTTTACAAAACTCGTCCCCGCTTTTGCCGGGGGCCTATCGGCGGGGGAAGGGCAATCCACGCCGTGAGCGGGCAGACGGTGATGATAGTCGCCGGCGAGGCGTCCGGCGATCTGCACGGCGGCAACCTTGTCCGGGAAATGCACTCATTATTGCCAGAACTTTCCTTCTTTGGCGTGGGGGGAAAAAATATGGAGGCGGCAGGGGTCAAACTGAGCGCCGACGTCGCCGAGATGGCGGTGGTGGGCTTGACCGAGGTGATCGGGAAACTCGGCGCCGTCCTGAAAGTGATGCGCGGACTGAAGGCGGCGCTGAAGCTTGATCCGCCCGCCCTGCTTGTCCTGATCGACTATCCCGATTTCAATCTGCCGCTGGCAAAAACTGCCCGCAAACTGGGGATAAAGGTGCTCTACTATATCAGCCCCCAGGTCTGGGCCTGGCGTAAAAGCCGGATCAATGCCATTCGCCGCACCGTGGACAAGATGGTGGTAATTCTGCCCTTTGAAGAGGAATTTTACCGGGAGGCGGGGGTGGATGTAGCCTTTGTCGGGCACCCGCTGCTTGACGTGGTAAAAACACGCCGTCCGCGCGCAGAAACGCTCACACGCATCGGCTTGAAAGACGAGGCGGTAACAATCGCGCTTCTCCCCGGAAGCCGGAAGAGCGAGGTCGAACGGCTGCTGCCGGAGATGCTCGCGGCCTGCCGGATCATAACCGAAATGATCTCCCCCGTGCAGTTTGTCCTGCCGCTGGCCCCGACGCTGCCTTTATCCTATGTGCAGGATATTATTCGGCGTTTTTCCGTGCCGGTCAAGGTTGTCGAGGAAGATATTTATGATGCGATTGCCCTCTCCGATGCGGCAATTGTCGCCTCCGGGACCGCCACACTCGAGACGGCGCTCCTCGGAGTGCCGATGGTCGTCATTTACAAAATATCGGGGCTGTCGTATGAAATCGGAAAAAGATTTATAAAAGTGGCTTACATAAGCCTCGTAAACCTGATCGCCGGACGGGCCGTTGTCCCGGAGTTGATCCAGCAGGATGCCAATCCCGCCCGGATCGCCGCCGAGGTGAAGGAATTAATCGTCAATGACGAAGTGAGGCAGGCGATGAGGAATTCTTTCACGACCTTGCGCGGGAAGCTGGGCGCTCCCGGCGCCTCGCAAAGAACGGCGCAGATTGCCTGCACGATGTTGAAAGAGGGATAGCAAGCATTGGACATATTCAAAAGACTTCTGAGGCTGGCCAAACCGCATCTTTACAAATTTTTCATCGCGATGCTCTGCATGCTTGTCGTCGGCGCGACCACATCCGCGCTCGCTTTTCTGGTAAAACCGGCGCTCGATGAGATATTTCTTAAGAAAAACGCGACGATGCTCAAATGGATACCGCTGGGGGTGATCCTGATATACATCGTCAAGGGGGGCTGCAGCTACCTGCAGACGATTCTCATGAATTTCATCGGCCAGCGGGTTGTCACCGACCTGCGGGCCGACCTCTACCGGAAGATTCAGCTCCAGTCGCTTTCTTTTTTCACCAGAAACCCAACAGGCACCCTCATGTCCCGGATCACCAACGACGTGGGGTACGTCCAGGGGGCGGTTTCGGAGGCGGTCACCTCGCTGTTCAAGGATTCCTTCACCCTCGTCAGCCTTGTTTTCGTCATCTTCTATCGGGACTGGCAACTGGCCCTCATTGCGATGTGCATCTTTCCGCTTGCCGTCTATCCCATCGCCAAGTTCGGACAGAGGATGCGGCAGGTCGCCACGAAGATGCAGATCACCCTCGGGAGCCTGACCACGCTTTTGCAGGAGGCCATCTCCGGCGCCCGGATCGTCAAGGCCTTCGGCATGGAAGAATATGAAAACAAACGCTTTTCCGTGGAAAATGAACGCCTCTTCCGCATGAACCTGAAGGCGGTTTCGGTGAACGCCATCTCCAGCCCCTTCATGGAATTCCTCGGCGGCATCGGGATCGCGGCCATTGTTTTTTACGGCGGCTACCAGGTGATCCACGGCAATTCGACGCCGGGGACCTTCTTTTCGTTTCTGACCGCGCTCATCATGCTCTACGAACCGGTAAAACATCTGACCAGCGTCAACAACACGATCCAGCAGGGAATCGCCGGGGCCGAGCGGGTCTTCGGGCTCATCGATCTCGAAGAGGAGATCAAGGATCGCCCTGCCGCCAAGCCCCTGCCCCGGATTTCCCGCAATATCGAGATTCGGGATGTCAGTTTTCGCTATGAGGATGCGTATGTTCTGAAAAACATCAATATAACGATCCAGGCTGGCGAGGTAGTCGCCTTTGTCGGGATGAGCGGCGGGGGAAAAACAACGCTGGTCAATCTTATCCCCCGCTTCTACGACGTCGCCTCCGGGGAGATTGCCATCGACGGCATTGACATCCGCGATGCGACGATCGAATCCCTCCGGGGCCAGATTGCCATTGTTACCCAGCAGACTATCCTCTTTAACGATACCGTGCGCAACAACATAGCCTACGGGGACATCGTCAAAACGGAAGAGCAGATCGTTGCCGCAGCCCAGGCCGCCAATGCCCACGACTTCATCATGCGTCTCCCAGAGGGATACGACACGCTGATCGGCGAACAGGGAACCAAGCTCTCCGGCGGCGAACGCCAGCGGATATCCATTGCCCGCGCCCTTCTGAAAGACGCCCCGATCCTGATCCTGGACGAAGCAACCTCCTCCCTTGACTCCGAAGCGGAGATCGAGGTTCAGTCAGCGCTCGACAACCTGATGCAGGGTAGAACGACGCTCGTCATCGCCCATCGCCTCTCCACAATCAGAAACGCCGACCGGATCTTCGTTCTTGTCAATGGCATGATCAAGGAAGAGGGAACCCACGAGCACCTTCTGGCCTGCGAGGGGGAATACTGCCGCCTTTACAACATGCAGTTCCGGGAAAAATAGCGGCGCCTCCCGCAGGCGTCATTGGCAAGGCACGCCAGACCGTAAGCGGCACCCTCACCCTGAACAGGCTCCCCGCGGAGATCCGGGACAAATGCCGGGGAAAGAGGACAATTACCCTGAAGACGCTCATCGAAGCCTAATTTTTCTCTCTCCGATTTCTGCGCTGGCATAACGGTTTTTGTTCTCCTTTTTCAGAGGGCAAAACTTTTGTCCCTCACCTGAACTCAGAGACAATACTTTGCAGTAGATTTCTCGTCGCTTACAACGCCTGCCGCGATTTTGCCAGACAACAAAACGAGAGTGGCGGGACAATGATAACGGGTAGAAATGCGCATATTTTTAAGCGTGATTTTTCAAGCAGGAGGTGATACGAGCTCCTTCCTGAAGTCCACAAAATAGTATTTTACGAGTTAGTAGAAGATTAGATTTGATAATCAATAAAAAAGGCAGAGCCACCTGACCCTGCCTTTCTGCAATTAAACTGCATATGTGCTTCTTTACGTCTTAAACTCTCATATAGCAGAGTTATTGAGTCCTGTTCAAAGCCTATTTCCTGAACTGACTCTCCGGGTTGACTCCTTCATTAAGAATGATCGCCTCAACCCTTCTGTTCTGCTGTCTGCCGGCCGCGGTATCATTGCTTGCCAGCGGGTACTTCTTACTATATCCGATGGCGACAATCCGTTCACCGGCAACGCCGCGTTTTACCAGGGCGTTCTTAACGGAAGCGGCACGCTGCTCGGAAAGCCCCTGATTGTACTCCTCGCTGCCGACGCTGTCGGTATGCCCTTCAACAAGCAGATTCCTGTTCTGTTTTTCCCGGAGAAACGCGGCTATCTTGTCCATACTGTTCTGAGCGCTGGCATTCAGAACTGCCTTGTCGAAGGCAAACAGTACATCACCGATCGTCAGCACGATCCCGCGGTCAGTCAATTGTCCCTGCAGCTCCGACAACTCCTTCATTAGCCCGGCGAGTTCAGCCCTTGCCTTTTCGGCCTCTCTGGCCTGACTCTCAGCTTCAGCCCTTGCCATTTCAGCTGCTCTGGCCTGATCCGCAGCCTCAGCCCTCGCCATTTCAGCCTCTCTGGCCTGACTCTCAGCTTCAACCCTGGCCATTTCTGCCTCTCTGTCTTTTGCATTAGCCTGTGCATTTGCCAATGCTGCCTCTTTAGCCTGGATGTCGGCAAGAATTATCGCCCGTTCGGCCTCGCTGGTCGCCGAAGCCAGTTGCTGCTTTGCAAGATTCAGAGCCGAAGCCTTTTCATCCAAATCCTGTTGCAGTAGTTTTTGCTGCATCTGGCTTTTCAGCAACTGCACCTCTGCCTTTTCCCTGCCCAGTTTGACGATCTCGCTGCGCGTGACGACCCCCTCTGCAAGAGCGACAGAGGTCTGCGATTTGCGCTCCGCCATGTAGGCAAGGCGGGCAATGTCATCGAACATGAACTTTTTCTCCCAGGAATCATATGGCTTTGGTGGATTGGAGAAATAGACCTTCTGTCTCACCTGCTCAGCCGCCTGTAATGTTTTTTCTGCTTCAAGAAGTGTTTTCAGGGAGTAAGATTCTACAATCGGATTGGCCTTTGCCTGTGCATAGGCAGTACGCGCCTGTTCCAGGCGGTCCTTGGCGATCTGCTCGCTGGGATCAACCGCTGCGCACCCGGCCAGAACAGCTCCGACGGTAATTGCAAGGACAGCAGCTTTCAACTGACTGGTAATACTACTGTAATTCATATCAACTCCTCCTTTGAATGGATGGGTGGTTATTTAGCGGCCGGCATCTTCTTGATTTCGTCGCGCACGACCTGTATGGCCTCACGCAGTTTCATTGCGGCGTTCTTAGCCTTTTCAGTAGGGGCCATGGCCCTTGCATAATCAGCATCCACCATGGCCTCATCGACAAGCTTGTTGGCGGAAACCATATCCTTGGCCGCAACAGCCGATTTGGCTGCCTCCAGCTTGGCCTCAGCCGACTTGAGAGGAGTTGGTGCATACACTTCAGCATCAGCCGCTTTGGCGGCGTTGATATTCTCTTGCAGTTGGGGGAAACGTGAGCTGACTGTATCAGTTGTTGCGCACCCGATTGCCATGAACACGCCTATGCCAGCCAGTCCTGTTGCGACATATCGCGAAACAATATTTCTCTTCATACATAATCCTCCTTGTCATTTGAACTGCAAACCGTGACCAGATATTCAAATTCCTTCACATCCCTCTGCACCAAACGCTACCCAACATCCGAGCACGGAAACAACCGCCTGTGAAAACTCCATGTGCCTCTCAGAAAGAACCTCCATTCGTGTGATTACGAGGATCATGAAAATAGTAAAGCAAATAGTCTGCCAATAGCCGAAGGAAAATCAGAAATTCGGATTCACCCTTTAGTAACAGGTGATTAGATTAATAGAAGAGAACAGCAGAAAAGTATGAAATGATTCGTTTGGCCTCAATATTCGGTGGAACCTCAATGTATTGAGGGATACTTTGAAGGGAGGCGGACAGTCTAATCTGGTTCTTTTGTCTCCATTCGGACTATTCCGAGCTTATACATCCTCGCTCTTCAGGTGCTCAGGTTGTAAGAGAGCTATTTATTCGGATATAATTTTCATTTTTTTGGCGGAACGGCTCTCTTTCAAACAGAAATTTTTATTCTAACCTTGAATCTTGGACTCACGCTTTGTAGATACCGTTCTTGTCAAGCGGAAAATTTATCAAACACCGACGGTAGTCTATTTTCAAAGAGCGTGTTGCTTGCTGCTGTAGCTTTCGACCGGGTTACCCACAGCCAAGTCCCACCCGCCCGCCATGCTCCGCGAAAGGGCCGCGGGCGGGCGGAACTTGGCTATGGATAACCCTTCGCTCTCGGGGTATGGGCACAAAAATAAAAACAAAAATCCGCCCCGAAGTGTATCTTAACTCATCGACAAAACTGTCTTGACAATTCGATCCACCTTAATTGGTTTAAAGTTTGGATCATACTTTTTCCCGGATTTCAGGACTCCGAAGATAACATGAACCAGTTTCCGCATAATCGCACAGACAATCACTTTCCCATTTTTGCCTTTATCTTTTAGTCGGTTATAAAAGGCAATCATCACTGGATTGCATTGAATCGACACCAACGCCGGCATGTACAGGGCTTTCCTGAGCCGCGTATGTCCGATCTTGCATAATCTGGGTTTGCCTTTAATAGATGATCCTGAGAGCGTTTCCTTCGGTGCGAGACCGATGAACGCCACCAGCTCACGAACATGGTTGAATTTTTCCAGATCATCTAATTCTGCCAGGATGTGAGGAATGGTTACCTTGCCGATAGCGGGGATAGAATCCAGCAATTCCTTTTTCCTTTTAAGATTGGGATCTTGTCCTATCAGATCGGCAATTTGCTTTCTGATCTTTTCAATCTCTTGATCCAAATAAGCGATATGTTCTTTGATCAAAAGAGAGACAGATTCATGTGCCGTGCCAATCCGATTTTTCTCCTGGCTTCGCATGTCGATCAGGCTATCAACCCGCCTGACCAGAGCTCTCAGGGATCGGATCTCCGGTGAAGGCGGGCTCCAAGGGCCTGGTTTCATGGCCAAACAGAACCGGGCAATTAAGGCAGCATCAAGTTTATCCGTCTTGGTGCGCAGCAGTTCGCTCTGAGCAAATCCTTTGGTCCTGGCGGGGTTGACAACGCTGACAACGTGGCCGGCTTCATGAAGATAGATCGCCAGATCCTCTCCATAGTTGCCCGTGGCTTCCATACAGGCATGGAGCCCTTGAACGCCCTGTTTCTCAAGCCAGAGCCTCAACATCTCAAAACCTTCCGCCGAATTCTTGCAGGTTTTATGTTTTGTCTTCC